>NZ_JAMPKB010000058.1:0-35832 GCF_039961925.1 Trichocoleus sp. DQ-U1
TATGAACTTCGGCTCAGTCAAAGGTAAGATGAGTAAAACTTATGACTGGCAGCTAGCAATCGTCTAATTTTAGACCCCATATTACCCCAGCGACGACTTTTGCAAGAGGTCTACTGATGAGATCGCGCAAATTCTACAAAATTGCTGACTCTTCAGTCTCCTCTCAATGCCGACGGAGTTAGCTGACGGGCGAGGACTGAGAGATGTCCCTCTCTGAGAAATTAAGAATGCAAAATTAAAAATTAGGATTACTATTTTTAATTTTTAATCTCTCATCGATAAGCCCCAAAATTTGGTTCCTCCGCTCCAGCTTCACCTTAATTAGATAAGGTACGTTTTTTAAAGTGAGATACTGGATTAGGCTGACTTATGTAGACTGACTGCAACCTTAACACTACAATTTAAAAATCGTCAACCTACCTTAAGATAGATGTTTTTTAATATACGATAATGATATCTATACTTACCCTCCAATCGTCAGACTTACGAGTCAAGCATTTGATGTGGGCGGATGGGGTCGATAGAGTACATTGGGCTAAGTAAAAAAACCATCAGCTAACTTTTGTTAGCGAACGTTCGCGCACGGCATTAACCTACACGACAAGAAATGCAACTCGTTATTAATAAAAGCTTTCTACATCTTTAACCTTCAGTCATTCGTTCAATATCAACCAACTCATAACTAAGAGTTAAAGACTACTAGAAACAACTCTTTACTGTTGCTATGATTCATCTAATTATAGTTTTTATAGCTCGGTGCTAAATCATTTTCAAACGCGAGATATTCGACTTATCGAAGAAGTCAGGAATCTGAACTCCTAGCTTGCAACTCAAATAGGATTGCTATAGCTACGGGATAATTAGATTAGATTTAATAACCGAATGGAATAGTAGTTGTTGAGGAAAAAAGCTCGGTTCAGCGATTAGCTGTTAGCAATTTCAGTTCCCAATCGCTAACAGCTAATCGCTAATTGCTTTTTTTAGCGACTTGCTGCCGCTTCACGAGCAGCTGCCGCTTCATCTGGGTGAATCCCCAAGCGCGTCAGATTAATCCGACCTTTGCTATCAATTTCCCGTACCTTGACAATGACTTCATCCCCGACAGCCACTTCATCTTCGACGCGACCGACTCGGTAATCAGCAAGTTGAGAAATGTGGATCATCCCTTCTTTTCCGGGAAGCACTTCCACAAACGCCCCAATTGGAATAATCCGGGTTACGCGACCAGCGTATACATCACCCTCATTCAGCCTCCGCGTCATCCCTTGGATGATGTTGCGGGCTTTCTTCGCCTTCTCGCCATCTACTGCTGAAATCGTGATCGTGCCATCATCCTCAATGTCGATTTTGGCACCCGTTTCTTCAGTGATGCTCTTAATCATCTTGCCTCCAGGTCCGATGACCATGCCAATGAGTTCTGGCTCAATCTTGAGCGTTAGCAAGCGAGGTGCATAAGGTGACATCTCGGTGCGGGGCTGATCAATGGTTGCCAGCATTTTCTCTAAAATGTGCAGCCTAGCGCCCTTTGCTTGCTCGACGGCTTTGGCAATGATATCCAGAGGCAGTCCGCTGATCTTCATGTCCATTTGCAAGGCAGTGATACCAGTATCGGTACCTGCCACCTTAAAGTCCATGTCACCTAAGAAATCTTCAATGCCCTGAATATCAGTCAGAATGCGAACTTCCTCGCCTTCTTTAATCAGTCCCATTGCTGCGCCACTCACCGGCTTCGCAATGGGCACGCCAGCATCCATCAAAGCCAGGGTGGAACCACACACCGAACCCATCGATGTGGAACCATTAGAAGAAAGAACTTCAGACACCACCCGAATCACGTAGGGGAAGTCTTCCTTCGGCGGTAACACTGGCACTATTGCCCGTGCGGCTAGTGCCCCGTGACCAATTTCCCGACGACCGGGTGCCCGCATCGGCTTGGTTTCCCCAACAGAAAAGGGCGGAAAATTATAGTGATGTAAATAGCGCTTTTCATCTTCTGGATGCAGGTCATCTGCGAGATCCTGAGCATCGCCTGGGGTGCCGAGAGTACAAACAGATAACACCTGGGTCAGTCCTCGGTTAAACAAACCGCTACCATGAACCCGATTGGGCAACAGACCCACGCGACAAGAGACAGGGCGCACTTCATCAAGCTTGCGACCATCTACCCGGACGCTGTCTTCGACAATCTGACGGCGCATCAGCTTCTTGGTGATGTCTTTAAAGACGTTACTCACTGCTTTAGAGTTAGCCGCAGAAGCCACTCGGATGGGGTCGTCTTCGGCTAATTCTGCGATCGCTGCCAGGATTTGTGTCTCTTTGATCTGATCTAAAAGAGCATCGCGGCTATTTTTGTCCAGTTCAAATTTGGAGAGGACTTCTTTGATTTGGGCAGTCGCGCGATCGCGAATAAAATTCTCTAGGGTCGAATCGACTTCCGGCTGGATTTCTTGAACCAATTCAATCCCCAGTGCTGCCATGAGTTCTCGCTGCGCCTCAATCAAGTCGCGCACCGCCTCATAGCCGAAATCAATCGCCTCAATGACATCCTGTTCTGGCAGCTGATTCGCTCCAGCTTCGACCATAATCACGCCATCTGGAGAGCCTGCCACCACCAGATCCAAATCCCCCGCCTCAATCTCGGCGTAGGTAGGATTGATAATAAAATCATCCCCCACCAAACCAACCCGCACCGCTGCCATCGGTCCTTGGAAGGGAATCTGTGCTAAAAGCACCGCAATTGAAGCACCTGTTACCGCCAGAACATCCGGCGGTACCTGCTCATCCATCGACAGCGTGGTTGCTACTACCTGAATGTCATCTCTCAGCCAGGAAGGAAATAATGGACGCAGGGGACGGTCGATCAAACGACCCGTGAGCGTTACTTTTTCGGGGGGACGCCCTTCTCGTCGCAAGAAACCACCGGGAATCCGACCGGCTGCATAAAGCCTTTCTTCGTAATCTACCATTAACGGCAGGAAATCAATGCCTTCTCGGCCTCCGGAGCGAGTCGCCGTGACTAAAACTGCGGTGTCTCCTGACTGAATTAAAACTGAACCCCCAGCTTGAGGGGCAAGCAAACCCACCTTCAGTCGAATATCCCGTCCATCAAAGGATATTGACTTGTCTAGCTCTACCATGCGGTACTTTGTCCTTCTATCATTTTTCTTTATCTTTCGCAATCGTAGCACTTAGGTACTGGTGGTGCCTTTAGTGTAGATGACGGCATTCCGGAGACGAGGACGGACAGAGGAGTAAGGGCGCAGAGGATCGACGATAACAACTGACGGCTGATAAATTAGCGCAAAGAGCGGTACATCTTTAGGACGTCTCCTACTCGTCCCTGAGGTAGTCCATCAAATAAATGTGCAGCGCTCAGAATCCGCCCGATTCTCTCAAATATTAAAGATTGTCACAATCGGATAGAAGGCGTGTTAATTGCCAAGACAAAATTGAACATCATCGCCGTGTAACCCTTAACGGCAGCTATTTCTAGCATTGATCTCCATCAACCTACTCATGCCTTGACCCCGCTCAAGCAGGTTGTACAATAAATCCAGCATTGCAGATGCAGCTGCACCGTCCGGGAAAGTTGGGCTTGAGATAGTAAAGCTCCCAAGATTTTCATCGGCGTTGGTGGATTTAGTGTGGTTGTCGGTGGCAACAAAAGCATCGTGGATCATCCAGTAGGCAGCAAATTCTACTTTGGATAGAGGTTTACTTTTGCGATAAGTTTGACCCTCAATAATAATCAGATTCAGTAATTCTCTGACTGCATCTTGCTCAGAAGGAAACATCTGGTCGAGTTCGGCTTTAATCCCATTTGGCAAGAAGGTCGTTAAAAAAGTAAATAAATTTTAATTTTTAAGTAAAACTTGTAAAAAGTGATGCCTTTAATTTAGCTAAGGAAAAAGCATCGAATTATCTAATTGCTAATTTCTGCTCTAATAAACGTTAATAAATTGAGTTAATTCTCACAAAAAAAGCTTTTAAATATGGCAATTTTACACGGTAGTTGGCTCGTTCAACCTCAGGGTGGTTATCTATTTGTTTGGGGAGAAATTTGGCGACCCATGACGCCTGCGATGTCTTCTCAACCCGATACAGTGGCATCCCATCCGATGGCGATGACGCAGGTAGAATTAATCGCTTTTTTGCGATCGCGTAGTCTCCTTGGAGAATCGCGCAGCCATTCGAGAAGTCAGGCTAACGAGAAATGGCACAAGAAAGCGATCGCTTTGCCCACCCAAATAGAGGCAGGAGATCCAGTTTGCCCACTGCTATCCACCAAAATGCTTTCAGACGGTGCGGATGCTTCAACCTTATCCTTACACCTCTGGCAAGTTGAAGGGCTGTGTCTCGATCCTCTCGAAGCAATACAATTTTTGCAAGCGCTGCCCCTTGGTTCTTTTAAAACATCTGATGCTTATGTAGGGGGAGATTTACGCTTTTGGGCACAGGTTAGCCGATGGATCTTGGATCTTCTGGTGCGATCTAAGTTTTTACCAACCCTACATCGGCAGTTGGATGGTACTGTCGTCGCCGCTTGGCAACCTCTACTTGATAGTGGGTTAGATCAAGCGCGTTTGGAAAAGTTTACCCAGCTCATGCCCTCTGCCTGCCGCACTTATCAACACTCGGAGGTTAGTGGGAAAGAAAAACCTAAAGAACAACTAGAACCAGAAGAACCCAAGGAATTACTCTTAGGATTCTTAGGCAGTGCGATCGACGCACAAGTGCGTTCGAGTGCTGGGAATTCTGCCTTACCCGCAGTAGAACCGATAGTGCAGGAGTGGTTGCAAGCCCTTTCTACCGCATCCAATACCCTCAAAACAGAACCGGCGGCAATTGGACGCTTGGAAGCAGCCTTTCAGACTTGGACATCGCCAGTACGAGATCATTTACTCGCCCCGGTGTTCGCTAGCGGGGAATTGAGAACCCGCCAATACCAACAAAACCGATTTCGCACCTGTTTCCTTCTCCAACCACCTGATACAGGTGATGAGAATTGGAGTTTAGAATACTTTCTCCAGGCAACGGGCGACCCAGAATTTTTGGTGAATGCAGAAACTATCTGGAACCATCCCTTAGAGCGTTTGGTCTTCAAAGGTCGCACGATTGAGCATCATCAGGAGACTTTTCTAAGCGGCTTAGGTCTGGCTGCCCGACTTTATCCGCCCATTGAAGCCAGCTTGCATGACCGTCGCCCGCAGTTTTGTCGCTTGACACCCGTACAGGTGTACGAATTTATCAAGGCGGGTGCATGGCGACTGAAAGACAGTGGATTGGGAGTCGTGATGCCGTCCAGTCTGATGCCTGCGGAGGGAGAAAATAGGCATTTGGGGCTGAAAATTCGCTCTAGCACCACACCGGGCAAAGGTCAGTCGGGATTGCAAAGCTGGCTGTCTTTTGAGTGGGAATTAGCAATTGGCGATCGCACGATTTCTAAACAAGAATTTGACCGTCTAATCGCTCTGCAAAGTCCGCTGGTGCAAGTGAATGGGGAGTGGATTGCCCTGCAACCCTCCGATGTGAAAGCCGCTCAGTTGCTGCTAGCAACGCCCAAAGACCAGATGGCGCTTTCCTTAGAAGATGCTCTGCGACTGAGTACCGGCGATACCAAGGTAATCGAAAAACTCCCGGTAGTTAGCTTTGAGGCAGCAGGGCCGCTTCAGCAGTTGCTAACGACTTTAACCAATAATCAGGCGGTGGAAGCGATCGCGCCTCCTGCCAATTTCCAGGGGCAGTTGCGACCTTATCAAGCGCGGGGCGTTGGCTGGCTCTCCTTCCTCGAACGCTGGGGTTTGGGAGCTTGCCTCGCAGACGATATGGGATTGGGAAAAACAATTCAATGCATCGCCTTTCTGCTGAATTTACAAGAAGGAGAGAAATTAGAAGCACCGACGCTATTAGTTTGCCCGACTTCAGTTTTGGGGAACTGGGAACGAGAAGTTAAGAAATTTGGCCCCACGCTGAAAGTTGTCGTCCATCACGGGGATAAACGACCGAAAGGGAAAGCGCTGGCAAAAGCCGTTAAGGGCAAAGACTTGGTCATTACCAGTTATTCACTGGCGTTTCGGGATGCCAAAGACCTTCAAAGTGTTTCTTGGCGGGGTGTGGTGCTGGATGAAGCTCAAAATATTAAGAATCCCCAGGCGAAGCAATCGCAAGCAGTGCGTCAGTTACAAGCAGGTTTTCGGATTGCGTTAACCGGAACTCCAGTGGAAAATCGCTTGGCAGAATTGTGGTCAATTTTAGATTTCCTGAATCCGGGGTATTTGGGAACGCGGGATTTCTTTCAACGCCGGTTTGCCTTGCCGATTGAAAAATATGGAGATATGGCTTCGTTGCAGACATTGCGATCGCTGGTGAGTCCTTTTATCCTGCGACGCCTGAAAAGCGATCGCAATATCATTCAAGATTTGCCTGAAAAGCAGGAAATGACTGTATTCTGCGGACTCTCTGCCGAACAAGCTGCACTCTATCAAAAATTGGTGGAAGAATCGTTAGTTGAAATTGAAGCCAGCGAAGGTGTGCAACGAAAGGGAATCATTTTAGCTCTGTTGATAAAATTAAAGCAAATCTGTAACCATCCCGCCCAGTTTTTAAAGGAAAAAGAACTGGTAGCACAGCGCCGCTCGGGCAAACTTCAGCGTTTGCAAGAGATGTTGGAGGAAGCTTTATTAGAAGGCGATCGCGCTTTGATTTTTACTCAATTTGCTGAGTGGGGAAAACTTCTTCAACCCTATTTAGAGAAACATCTAGGTGGGGAAACCCTATTTTTATATGGAGGCACCCGCAAACAACAACGGGAGGAAATGATTGACCGATTCCAAAATGACCCAGAAGGCCCCCGAATTTTTATTCTTTCTTTAAAAGCTGGTGGAACGGGTCTCAATTTAACACGTGCGAATCATGTCTTTCATTTCGACCGTTGGTGGAACCCAGCAGTTGAAAATCAGGCAACGGATCGGGTATTTCGGATTGGTCAAACCCGGAATGTACAGGTACATAAATTCACCTGTACCGGCACCCTCGAAGAAAGAATTAATGAAATGATTGAAAGTAAAAAAGCATTGGCAGAGCAAGTGGTGGGTGCCGGTGAACAGTGGATTACGGAACTGAATACTGACCAACTCCGCAATTTATTACTGCTGGATCGGACTGCTGTAATTGATGATGAATGAGCCAGTTCAGAGTCATCACTCGTTAGTTGGATTTCTAAAGTAATGACGAATAACAAATAAGCCATAGTATGAACAATTACGAAATTCAAAGCCGTGAATGGTGGGTACAAGAATGGATTGATCTATTAGAGAAGTCCCGCTTCAAAAAGCGATTGGAAAGGGCACGAAATTATGCAATGCAGGGAAATGTTCTCGGCATTGAATTTAAAGGTCCAAAGGTGTTAGCAAAAGTGCAAGGTACGGCACCGGAACCCTATCAAGTTTCCCTATCCCTAGACCCTTTTACAGATGAACAGTGGGATTATGTGATTGAAACCATGTCTCAACGGGCGATTTTTTCTGCCCAACTATTGGCGGGAGAAATGCCGCCCAACATTCAAGAAGTGTTTACCGCCAATGGTTTGAGTATATTTCCCTTTACTTTGTCTGATATCCATGCACGGTGCAGTTGCCCGGATAAAGAAATTCCCTGCAAACACATTGGTGCAGTTTATTATCAGTTAGGCGATCGCTTCAGTGAAGATCCTTTCGTCATCTTCCAGTTGCGGGGACGCCCCAAAGAACAAATCCTCGATACCTTACGCAAGCTAAGACGCGGTAGCGAGCAAAATTCTGAGAATGAAATTACCACGGCTGAGACATCCCAGCCATCGGGCGAGGATACTTCATCCTTACCAGCAACTCCTCTTAAAGTTGAGGAATTCTGGCAATACGACGAACCGCTAGATTCTTCACTGGTCGTAATTGCACCGACTGGTGACACTGTATTAAATGTACTCGGATCGATTACCCTCGCATCCGGTTCTAGTCAGCCGGTGATGCAATATTTAGATACTGTTTATCAAACAGTCAGTCAGCAAGCTTTTCTAGCGGCGATGAATTTAGAAGAGAGTTGAAGACTACGATCGCATACTTCTTAGTTAACTTCTCCCTTACCCCAGGATGAGCTATAAATTTCCCATTCTCTAGTCCGGAAATGGCACATGAGGATGAGGTTTGTATGCTCCGAGAAGTATTGTAGGGAGATCGCTCACTGCCCAAATTCTAGCCGCGCCTGTTCAACTAACTCACCCGTAACAACTTCCAAACCCCCTGCACGAGCGATTTGCTCAATTCGCTGACGCGCTTGGGAACGAACAAAAAAAGGAATATTTTTCAGCTTTGCCTTTGCTTCCGGCGTCCACTGTAAAACATCTGTAAAATCAGAATCGCGCATGGCACACCAGCCCTTAGCTATCAGCCGTTCGGCTTTTAGCTGGTAAACTTAATCGCATTTTATCAAGTTGCGATCGCTTTCGCGTATGCCTCTCCTAGCGGCTCCTCGCGCCATGACACACCAGCCTTAGGAGAATCAATTCTATGGCTGAGCAGCTTTTAGTTTTTTCTGTGCCGATTGCAGCAGTTGTTGGGTTTCTCGATAGTCGCTTGTTCCTGGTTTGACCATTTTCAACCGATGGATGATTTTTTGCATCTGGCTGACTATCTGGTTGCGATCTACTTGGGAACTATCCTTGGGTATCGACGCAAGCAAAGCGTTGATTTGTTGTTGAGCATCATTGAAGGCTTCGTGAGACTCACGTTCTGTTTTTAATCGAATTTGCACAGTGTCTAAATTCATTTGGTACGTTACCAGTAGCTTTTGCGCTTCCACATAGTCAACGTCTTCCAGGCGAACGTTTTGCAGTTGGGCAATCGCCTTGTACCACAAATTTTCAATTTGTTGCCACCGCTGTGCAGTATGGGGTGGATTTTGCCCAGTTTTAGCAGCAGCAAAAGCATATTGTTTAGCGGTTTGAATTAAAGTATTAGTGCGCCCCAAAATCTGCTGTTGTTGAGAAAGTTGGGACTTGATTTGCTCAAATCTGTTGCGAATATTGGCAGTTTGTTGATTAGGGATTGTCTGCGTATTGTACCCGCTAACATAGCGCCGACCCTTGCGGTTGTAAGAGTAGCGCCGTGAAGAAACTGTATCTGAAACAGGTAGATAATCGATATGTGTTTTGGCTTCACTTAATTTATTTTCACCCAATGCCAAATTTGCTGCGGTCTTGGCTTGGTTAATTAATTCTTCTGCTTGCTCTAAAGATGCGATCGCTTCCTGATAGCGATCCTCTGTCCTCATAGAAGCATTTTGTCCCGCTGACTGATGAGTTGTGGGAGATAGCAAAATTGCCAAAACAAGCGTCCCCGTTCCCCCAACTAGCAACACAGCCCCCGCAGCTACCGCACAGCCAGCTAATTTGATTGTGCCGAATATTCCCAGGGGACGGTTGGCTTTTGCTGCTGCTAGTAATGCTTTCTGGTTGAAGTTTGCATAGGTGGAAATGACGATTTTCCGCAGTTCTTCTAAGGAAGCAGGTGAGCCTAGTTGCGATCGCAGTTTTTCTAATTCCTCCAGTACAATCCGCTGCTCCATTTGGCTCAAAGCGTCATTACCAGCACAGTTTTTCACTTCTGCACGGAGGATTTGAAAGGCGCGATTGTTGAGACGGGACATAAGCTACACCCAGCAACTCATGTTAGTGTTCCCGCAACTGACTGGAAAATCACTCAGATGGCAATCATATCAGCGACCTTAAATGATTCGTGAAGACGAGATCCCCGACTTCTCCAAGAAGTCGGGGATCTGAACCGCTAGCATCTCACCACTCAAATAGGATTGCTATAGACAGTAAAACACTCTTCGTTCAACTAATCTCTTGCCTATCGCAAATCTAATTCTTAGGGTTGAAGATTCAAGATTGAAATTTTTACATAAATCTTGTGAGTTGCACGCGGTAGCGTTCCTTTTTGGTGACAGCAATTTCCCCAACCTCTAACCGTCCTTTGCCGCGAATCGCAATTAAGTCTCCAGACTTCAGAAGATGACTTGGCTGAGTGACTTCTTTCCAGTTCAATCGCACATCACCGCCGTCAATAAAATCAACCATTTTGCTGCGAGACATCCCAAAACCAGCGGAAGCGATCGCATCCAACCTCAAAGAAGCCTCAACCGTCGTCAATTCTTTCTTTTTCGGTTCTCGAATTTTTAACTCGCTTAACTCAATTTGCCGAGTTTTTACCGGGACAGAACGCACCTGATTGAGATGCATTCCCAAAAACTCCACCATTTCTGGAACAACAATCGCCTGCGCTCCTTGCTCTCCCAGCACAATTACATCGCCAGTCTTTTCTCGCACGATCCCACACCCCAACATCGCGCCGAGGAAGTCTCGGTGGGTGGCTTGGTCAAACAAAAAATTCCCGGAAATATCGATAGCAGCAATAGAGACTTGGGACGAATCGAGGGGCAATTCTGCACGCGCGATCGCAATCCGCTGTCGTTCAGCTTGCGGATAACCTCCCCAAGCAACCAGTTGGACTTCTGTTAACCGATTAAACGCTTGCTGGATTTCAGCGAGTTCTGGAGGAGACAGAAAATCCGTAAAGACTACTTCCCACGTCTTAATCGCTTGATCCGCTAGATCGATAACACGAGCGACAGTCTCTCGATTTTCGACTCCTTTGAGGAGTTCTTCCCTTGGCAACATACAGCAGACGCTAGATTGAGGTGAAACTTTCTTGATTCTATCGTTGGGAGCGGAACCTGACGGACAATGCGATGAGTGCGATCGCTTTCGCGGATGCTGCTTTTAGCGGCTCCTCGCGCTTGGTTAAACTGAATCATTCCCCTTTACCCAAACCGATTCCCGACCTCCTTCCACGACCACCCGTCGTTTCTCACTAAGGCGAGAAGCAAACGTCGTCGTCTCGTCAAGTTGCTGACTTCTAATGCAAAGGCTTCATCGCTAACAGTGGGAATTCCATTCGCACGTAACTCATCGAGAACTGCCAGGGGTGGCACGTCTGAGGCTGGCTTAATGTAAGCAGAAGTCAGGGTTTCTAGAAAGACTGACAGGGTTTGCCGCACTGGGTATAGCGCCACCGCATCGGGTCGATGTTCCGGCTTAATTCCAGATTCGAGCAAGGTCAGCGCCTCGTCCAAGACAGCTATGTTAACTTCCGCCGCTGTCTCCCGCTTGGTGCTATGAAAGTAATGAAGTACCGGATAAGCGAAATGACTTTGCGCGTATAAGGCTAGCATGGGCGCGATCGCTACTAAGTGCTGAGACAGCATCCCAAAATCTTTGCCATTCCAAGCTTTAGTTACGATTTCGGTAGGAGTATAGCCAAGACAGGAAATGTAGGTTGCCAACTGTCGCTTCTGAGTCCCGGCTGACACCACAGAAAGCAGATAGGTAATCGACAGAGTAATCAGGAAAAACCCATTCGCTGCTGCTGCGGCTGTCGCCAGTTGCCAAATTTTTCCTTGGGGTTGGTAGTCTCCGAGACTGAGGGTAACTAACGTATAACCTGTAAAGTAAATTTTCTCCCAGATGTCAGCAGGCTGCTTTGTATCCGCAGAAACCAAAGAGCGATCGCTGGCGCTAAAAATTAAGACCCATCCTGCCCAAGTAGCCAAAATCCACAGCAGCGTAGAAATGCCAATGGTGCTGTAGCCTGCAACGGAAAGCATCTGATGAGAGGGAGAGGAGCGATGTCGATGGAGAAGCAATCTCCACAAGCAATTGGACAATCTAGATGTAATCGGCCCCCCACCGCCGCCGACGGCGATCGTTGTCCAAAGCACATCAACTACGATCGAGCCGACGAGCGCAACTCCCAAACAAGTTGGCAATATTTGCATCTAAACCCCCTTCCAGTGACTTGCGCTCAGGCTGGTAGTTAAAGTAACAATGTTGTGTTTGTTACATCCTCTGCCCGTGGATGGAAGACCCAGCCAGCTCGAAAGGTTGGAAGGTGCTTATTTTCTAGACTCCCTCTGAGTCAACGTAGCCTTGGATATTTTCGGGTTCAAACTGACGGAGAATCCGAGTCGCTTGGCGGATGATCGTTTCGGAAGCTTTGACGACAATCAGATACTTACCGGCATTGAGGCGGTTGCGGTAAGGCAAGGCATCACCACTTCCCAGCGCCAAGCCTACTCCTCCCCCCACAAACACGCTACCCATCGCACCGGAGGCGGCACCTAAAAGTCCAGCAATCAGGTAATTGCCGATTGGACCCGCCCAGGCAAAGGTGTCTAAACCCGTGGTGATATTGAAAGCTATTCCAGCGAAAAATCCAAAGGGGATGAGCCAATAAGCCATCAGCTTTGA
Source organism: Trichocoleus sp. DQ-U1 (assembly GCF_039961925.1). Lineage (NCBI taxonomy): Bacteria > Bacillati > Cyanobacteriota > Cyanophyceae > Leptolyngbyales > Trichocoleusaceae > Trichocoleus > Trichocoleus sp. DQ-U1. Next base: position 12,344 of record NZ_JAMPKB010000058.1, read on the forward strand.
TTGCTTTTTAGCTTGCTCGTTGGGGTCAATTAAGCCAAATTCATCCGCGCTTTTGTATCCTCTGCCTAGGATACTAACTTTATTCATCGGTAAGCCTTCTTTCTCTAAAGCGGAATAGGCGGCTTCTGCCTGGATGCGGTCTGCCAGTACGGCAACGAGATAATTCATGGTGATTCGTAAAATGCTGAGATAGCCTTAGTTAAAGCCTAGCAGTGCAAGGGACAGCAAATCTTCTACCGTAATTAGGATGCACTTGCGCGAGAAGTCGCTAGGAGCGGTATATGCGAAAGCGATCGCATTTGTGCGATGGGTAGCTGATATCTTTGGCTGTGTTTTGTTTCCTTCCGCCATCGGCAAGAAGCACTTCGCCCACGCGAATGAAAGTTAAAAACTTTCAGCCAACCAGCCGTACAAAGACACCTGATACAGTTAAAATGACCTTCTGCCTGTATTGTTCGTGGTGGAGAGTGATTAGACGCGATGTCTAAGCCAGCTCCCATCAGGCAAGCTTGCTCCCAAGGTTTTACCGGCACGCGATCGCGTAACGCAAGGGAGCTATCCTGGCGAAGTGGATGCAACGCAACGCGCGACTTGCGGTTTTGACCTTTTAGGGGTCGTGCGTGCGTGTCGTAATGGAATTTTTATTTAGACTCACCTGCCCATCATGTCCAAGGTTCTTGTTTCCGATCCCATAGACCAAGTTGGAATAGATATCCTCTCCCAAGTTGCCCAAGTTGACATTAAAACAGGTCTTTCTCCAGAAGAACTGGTGCGAATTATGCCAGAGTATGACGCTCTGATGATTCGTTCTGGAACCCATGTCACCAAAGAAATTATCGAAGCGGGCACCCAGCTAAAAATTATTGGTCGTGCTGGAGTTGGCGTCGATAATGTCGATGTTCCAGCCGCCACCCGACAAGGAATTGTCGTCGTCAATTCCCCCGAAGGTAACACCATTGCAGCGGCAGAACACGCTTTGGCAATGATGCTATCGCTCTCCCGTTATATCCCCGAAGCCAATCAGTCGGTGAAAGGCAGTCAGTGGGATCGCAAGAGTTTTATCGGGGCAGAAGTTTACAAGAAAACGCTGGGAGTTGTCGGTTTAGGGAAAATTGGTTCCCATGTCGCCAGCGTTGCGAAAGCGATGGGGATGAAACTGCTAGCTTACGATCCCTTCATCTCGGTAGAACGGGCAGATGAACTGGGTTGTCGTCTAGTCGATCTGGATATGCTGTTTCAGGAATCCGATTACATTACCCTGCACATCCCCAAAACTCCAGAAACGACTCATCTGATTAACGCCGAGGCGATCGCTAAAATGAAACCCACGACTCGGATTATCAATTGTGCCCGTGGTGGCATTATTGATGAGGCAGCCTTGGCGGAGGCGTTAAAAGCTGGCAAAATTGCTGGGGCCGCGTTGGACGTTTTTGAGACAGAACCGCTTGGCGAGTCGGAGTTGCGATCGCTGGGGAAAAATCTTATCCTCACTCCCCACCTGGGAGCTTCTACAGCAGAAGCGCAGGTAAATGTTGCCATCGATGTTGCCGAGCAGATTCGGGACGTTCTGCTGGGCCTACCAGCGCGTTCAGCCGTGAATATTCCTGGGTTGCGGCCTGACGTATTGGAAAAACTCAGACCTTATCTCCTATTGGCGGAAACTCTGGGTCATCTAGTTGGGCAACTGGCTGGAGGACGGATTGAGTTGTTGAATATCAGCTTGCAGGGAGAATTGGCAACTAATCAAAGTCAGCCTCTCATCGTAGCAGCACTGAAAGGGCTGCTCTCTCAAGCGTTGAGAGAGCGAGTGAACTACGTGAATGCCAGTATTGAGGCAAAGGAGCGGGGAATTCGCGTGATCGAAACGCGGGATGCCTCGATTCGAGATTATTCGGGTTCGCTGCAACTGTCGGCAAAGGGTTCCCTAGGAGAACACTCGGTCACTGGTGCTTTATTGGGCGATAACGAAATTCGGATCACCAGCATTGATGATTTTCCCATCAACGTTCCCCCCACTTCTAATATGCTGTTTACGCTGCACCGCGATATGCCTGGAATTATCGGGAATATTGGTTCCCTATTGGGCAGCTTTAATGTCAATATTGCCAGTATGCAGGTGGGTCGTAAAATCGTGCGCGGTGATGCAGTGATGGTGTTGAGCCTGGACGATCCCCTACCTGAGGGAATTTTGGCGGAGATTCTCAAGATTCCCGGCATTAGAGATGCCTATACGGTAACTTTGTAACTGCTGAGGATGGAGGATGTAGGACTGAGGACTGAGGTATGAGGACTGAGGATGAAGAAAAGAGATACACAAAGAGTAAATTCTTTTTAGTTTCTCTTGACTCTCTATTGCTAAGTTCTACGTTCTAACCTTCCTCAGTCCTCAGCCAGTGCTTCGCACCACTGGGCTAACAGTCCTCAGCCCTCAGTCCTCAGTCCTCAGTCCTCATACCTCAGTCCTTAGTCCTCAGCCCTCAGCCCTGATGTATGGCAAACACCTGGTGGGAAATTCAAGTTCTCTGCGACCCAGCCTTAGAAGATTTAATTTTCTGGCGGCTGGAAAAATTTGGCTGTCGCGGCACATCCATTGAGGTTAAAGGACACTCGCGCCTAGTGTGTGGTTATTTATCCGCACTCCAAGCGCAGTTATTAGATTTGGCGGCGCTGTCTCTGTGGCTGCGTCAAGATGCGCTGAATGTGGGAATGCCGATGCCGGTGATGGATTGGCATTTAATTGATGAGGAAGATTGGGCGAGTAGCTGGAAGCAATACTGGCAACCGCAAGAAGTTGGCGATCGCTTATTAATCTACCCTGCCTGGTTGCCCCCTCCAGAGCAGACGGAACGGCTTACGCTCCGCCTCGATCCCGGAGCCGCTTTTGGCACCGGCACCCATCAGACGACTCAGCTGTGTCTGGAAGCATTGGAAATGCGATTGGGTTTGGGCACTCCCGATATCGTTGTGGCAGATATTGGTTGTGGATCTGGCATTCTCTCAATTGCCGCGATGCTGTTAGGTGCGGAAAGAGTTTATGCCGCAGATCTTGATCCGATGGCGGTGCGAGCCACTCACAGCAACCGAGAACTCAACAAAATTAGCCCCGATCGGTTGATTGTGGAGCAAGGCAGTATCGACCGCTTAATGCAATTGTTACATGAGCCGGTCGATGGCATTCTTTGCAATATTCTGGCGGAGGTGATTATCGACTTGATCCCGCAGATGACAGAGATGGCTAAACCCAGCACTTGGGGGATTATTAGCGGCGTTTTGCTGGAACAAGCCAAACCCATTGCCGATACTTTAGAGCAACATGATTGGATTGTTGCGACCCTCTGGCGGCGTCAAGAGTGGTGCTGCTTTAATATTCGACGCTCATAAATTAGGACTGAGTGCTGAGGACTGAGGACTGAGTGCTGAGGACTGAGGACTGAGGTTTGAGGACTGTTAGCAAAGCAGTGCGAAGCACGGGCTGAGTAAGGTATGAAAGGTCTTAAATCAGACGTACCAATTAACTACCGATCGCTTTTTATAGCTTTTTACTGAGATTTTAGCCCTCAGTTCTCAGTCCTCAGTCCTCAGCCCTCAGTCTTCAGTCCTCAATCCTCAGCTCTCAATCTTCAAGCTGAGTGGACGACATCCTGACAGAATTTGGTGCATATTCACGACAGCACCAATAATGGCGATCGCGGGTGCTGTAAATCCAGTCGCCTCGACTTGCGCCACAATCGTCTCCAAGGTGCCGATCAGTTCTTCTTGTTCCGGTCGGGTTCCCCAGCGCACCAACGCTACTGGCGTCTCTGGGCTTAAGCCTGCTGTCTGAAGTTGTTCCGTAATGTAAGGTAAGTTGTGAACGCCCATGTAGATGACAATGGTTTCAGAACCGTGGGCGATCGCTTGCCAGTTCACCGTGGGTCGATACTTCCCGACAGATTCGTGTCCAGTAACAAATGTCACCGAGGAGCTATAAGCGCGGTGAGTTAAAGGAATTCCCGCATAAGCGGGTGCGGCAATCCCAGATGTCACTCCCGGTACTACTTCCACCGGCACTCCCGCATTTACCAAGTCTTCCATCTCTTCGCCGCCTCGACCAAACACAAAGGGATCGCCACCTTTGAGGCGCACCACGATTGCCGCAGTTTGGGCTTTTTCAATTAACAGTTGAGTCGTCTCTTCCTGTAACAGGGAATGACGCCCCATCCGCTTTCCAGCGTCAATTTTTTCGGCTTGGGGATTAATCATTGCCAAAATTTGGGGACTCACCAGAGCGTCGTAAACTACGACATCGGCACACTCCAACAGCCCTTTTCCTTTGAGGGTTAATAAACCAGGATCTCCTGGCCCTGCACCCACTAGATATACTTTACCCAAACACGTTCTCCTGTTTACCTGTGTGTTCTCTGGCAGTGTGAGGTTCATTGACTTCTCAAATCCCAAATTAAATCCGCTAATTCTGCGCTAGCGCCGATTGGTTCAGCCATCTGGAGTTTTGCCGATGGAAACTGCTGGGATAATCGCTCAACTGTTTGAGCGATCGCATCCGTAATTCCCCCAGCAAATAGAAAATAAGGCAGGATGGCGATTTTTTCCTTCCCCGCCTCAACCAACGCTTTCACCCTGTCCTCTAGGCTGGGTGGCACCGACCAGTAAGCAGGCACCGCGTCCAAAGTCCGTGCAATGGTTTCTACTGATTGATTTCCCCCAGCACGGCGGCTTCCGTGAGCTAGGAGAATCCGAGCGTCTGCTGTTATCGAAGCGAATTGACTGGCTAACAGACGACTCAAGCCAAGGTGAGTGCCTAAGTGAGGACGAATGTCAAGTTTGAATTTAGAGCCAAACGCTACTTGAGCGATCGCAACTTCCTCTGGGATATCCTCCATGACGTGAACTCCCGGCAGGAGAAACAGCGGCATCACCTGAATGCAGGGGCTCTCAGATTGGTACTCAGATGCAACAGCGCGATTCTGCTTTACAGACGCCACGCGATTCTGCTTCGCAGACGCTACGCGAACGCCAAATTGCCGAATTTGCTCGTGCAACGGCTGGGTTGCCAATTCTAGCACTGCTGTACCCACCAGTGGTTCTTGTAAAGACGTAAAATTTCGCGTCTCTAGCATGGGCGATGCACCTAAGCGGCGAACGGGTTGAGATGCCTGCACCCAGGCTATCTCTGACCTTTGTGCCTTCTCGTAGATCAGGGCTGCCAGCTGTTCTACAGCGGCTTGAGGGCGAGGGTCGCGGCTTCCGTGAGAGACCAGTAGATAGGCAGATGACTTGGGCAAGTGTGTAACTACAGGCTTTTGAGCAGTTTCTTTATTCAATTTGATATCGTTTCCAGCAACAATTTCTGTATCAATCGTTTCCAATTGACAATTTCTCCCGGTGGTTTACCCATTTGGGCACCGCTAAGGCTTAGAGGATTTCTAATATTATTAATAACTTATTCATAAAAATAGAGCCACTGGGCTACACCTCCCCGTGACTCTATCTTTTTTAATTGAGTTCTACTGCTGACGATTTACTGTTTAACTTCAGCAGATGGATCGGCGACATACTGAAAATCCGGTTCCGAGTTCCAAGGCCCGCGCTCATCTTTACCATTCGTAGACAAGTTGAAGTAAAGATTGACCGTTTCATCCGGCTGGATATTGCCAAAGAAAGGATCTGTTAATTTGCCCAACGAAGAAAGTGCATTCATGAACATCTTCGTATGAGAAATTTCGCGAGTCAACAAATGTACCAAGGTGTCTTTTGTACCTTGATCTGGAGCCATTTTGATCAGCTCCTCATAGGTTTGACGTGCCCCAGCCTCAGCGGCGATGTCTGCCCGCAGATCGCGCACAACATCCCCACCTTCATTGATATAGTTCGCTGTCCAAGCGCTTCCTTGGCTATCTAAAAAGTGTGGTCCCATGCCGCGTACAGCAAAGAGCGTACTCCGGTACGCTTCTGTTTGATCGACATTCTTGGTATGTGATTCAATCAGTTTGCCAACCATTTCTAGGTGGCTGAACTCTTCGATTGCAATATCTTGGAGCATATCCCGAATACCAGGATTTTCGCAATGAAACGACTGCACCCAATACTGTAAAGCGGCTGTTAATTCACCCGTTGCCCCCCCAAACTGCTCTAGCAGTAGCTGGGCATAACGTGGATTCGGCTCTGTGATATTAACAGTATGAATGGGTTCTTTTTTATGGAAAAACATGAATGGATTCCTTTCCTCTATTTGCCGGATCGTTGAGTGCTTGCCAATATTTTTTGTAAAGGAATTCAAAAAAAACGATTCTTTTTCCTTCACAAATCAAGGTATATACCCATACTTTAGATCGGCTGTCAAAGGTATTCCTGCCTCATCGGGTAGACTTAGCTCATGGATTTTTCTATAACCAGAGGAGGACATAAAAAACAAGATTGAAATCTCAGTTAAGGCAATTTTTTAGCTAAAACCGTTCCAATCGCTCAACCGAGGATGAAAATCGCTGATAAGGCAGCAAAAGCTAAGCAATACTGCACTGTTCTAGTTTTCCAGCCATTGCGCTGGCGTGACGCCACCATTCATAACCACCCGCCCACCGCCGCGATGGTAGATGTCCAATGGGTGCCTTGTCGCTAAATTTCAAACCAGAGTCAGGAATATACGGGTTGTGGGTAGGCCAGCCAACGCGATCGCAAAAATTGCTATATTCTCCCCCAACCTCCAGAAAAATTTGCTTTTGCACGCTGAAACCAAAGCGCCCCTGGCTGTACTTTACCCATAACTGGTCAATCGTCCATAAATCCTCGCAAGGAAACTTTTGAATATCGCTGTTGAATAGATAGTTATTGCTTGACTTGCCGACTACCAGACACATCACTGCCCAGGTTTCCCGATCGGCTTCTTTCCATTTCTTTTTAGCGAGTAAATCCCGCAATTTTGTATAGTCAACTCCAACCTCGGAATTCAAGGCACTACCACCCGGTCGTTGAGATTGAGTTGGAACCGGAGATGTAGGTCTGGGGTTTAAATTTTGCTGTACCGCTTGCAAGGCAGAGGCAGCGTCTGGGTAACGATCTTTAATGTTATTTTGTAGCAGCCGATCCAAAATTTGACCCAGGCGATCGCTAACTTTTCTCTCCTTGGGTAAAAAATTGCGCCACGCCCACCCGTTATTCATAATGTCATACATATTCAAGGGCGAAACGCCTGTGAGCAAGTAGATACAAGTGACGCCCAAACTGTAGAGGTCGCTGGAGGGCAGGGCTTTGCCTCGCGTTTGTTCGGGTGCCATATAATCCGGGCTACCAACGATCGTGCCGGTGTTGAACACAGCAGTGTCTGTGAATAGCTTGGCAATTCCAAAATCAATCAAGATCAACTGACCTTCCCTTTCTCCTGGGTAAGAGGAGGTTGAGGGGGTGCGTCGGATAATATTCGCTGGCTTAATATCTCGGTGAATCACCCGATGTTCGTGGATATATTGCAAAACTGGCAACAAATCCTGCAAAAATTCCCAAATCTGCGTTTCGTGATAAATATCCCGTTGCTGCAATTCCTCCGCTAGAGTGTGCCCGCAAATCAACTCCTGCACTAAATACAGCTGCTGCTGCTGTTCAAAGTGGGCGAAGAGGGAGGGAATTTGCGGATGTTTCCCTAGTTCATTGAGGTGTATCGCTTCCTGACGAAATAAGGAAACGACCTTTCTAAAACTGGTCAGCTCTTGCTGTGGGAAGCAGAGTTGCTTAATAACACACTTGGTTTTGGAGGGAATATGCTCATCCACCGCCAAAAAAGTTCTTCCCATGCCGCCTTTGCCGATTGGTTTAACTGGGCGATAGCGGTCTTTCAGCAATAATGCTTGCCCACAACACAGGCAAAATCTTTGGTCAGAAGGATTTTGGGGTCTTTGACATCCAGCGCTAACACAATAGATCATGGCAGCCGCGATCGCACTCCCTGTTGATATTCATCTCCAAGATATCCTCAATTGGAGAGATGACCATAGGGTGTATCTGTTATAAAGCTGAGTGTGGTTAACTGGCGGCTTTACCCGTTTCTCAGCACTTTAGAAGCGATCACGCAGCTTGAAACAATAATTCTTTGCTAACAAGATTATTGCTTCTCTGCTTGATAAATATAGACATTGTCGAAAGCTGCTACCGACTCAAAATGATAAGAAGGCAGGAACGAACTAACCGACAAATCGGTGCGATAAATGCTAAAAAAGATAAAATTTTGCCGCTCTGTCGTTTCAGCAATCAGCCGCTTCACCTGCGGGCTGCCCGTCTCAACTAATAACATACATTGACGCTTCAAAAAATTCTCAAAGTTTTCTGGAGCCTTTTCACAAACATTGTCTTTTATGTACACCGTTAGTTGCTGTAAGGCAAATTCTTCGTACTCCTCCTGAGTGGGATTCGTCAGCGCCATCGCTACACCCAGTCCAGCCAAAGCAACTCCCGCAATCGTTGTAATAACCTGTAAACCCTTCATGGGATATTAAAACCATTCTTTTGTAGCCTTTGACTACGGCGATCGCCGTCTGAGTTCCAGGTTAACTGACGAAAGACTGGATCAACTGGCAAGCACAATGCTATATTAAAAATCTGAAATGGCGAGCGTAGCCAAGTGGTTAAGGCAGTGGATTGTGGTTCCACCACTCGGGGGTTCAAGTCCCCTCGTTCGCCCTGGCTCTTGTATAGACGTAGATCATCCGTCTCTCAAAAGTCATTACTTTTGGGTGCGACTACTACAAACAAAGACCCCTCTCCAGAAGCCTGCGGAATATGGCTGCAACACTGGGAGGGGTTATTAATATTATTGTTGTGACGCACACTACTTGAGGGGAACAGCCTTTACATCAACCGTGTCTGAATTGGAAGTTGCTCCAACACCTGCAACATCCGCTTCAGAGACCGCTTGCTCGTCACGAGACTTGAGGCGCTGAGATAGCATTTGGGAAACTTCAGCAACCAGGAGCGTCAGAATCACACCATCGTCAATCCATCCGATGATGGGTATGAAATCCGGGGCAATATCAATCGGGCTGAAAAGATAAAGTAATGATCCTAGAATTACCCACCAACGATACTTAGGATTGCGGATCGAGTTGCGATACCAGTTGTAAATTGATTGGATTGAAAAATTATTCATTATTGAATCCTCTAGTTATTTTTAATATTGACAAATCTACCAGCATTATGTAGGTGTGGATATCCACCCGAAGTTTGACTAGAAGATTCGACAATAGCGGGAGAACCTCGCTCTTTAGTTCAGTCTGAATGACAATGCTTGTCTAAAATTGGAATGGCTTCAAGTTGTTAAAGAAAATTAAAAGCTTGGGGAGTGTAGGAGGAAAGAATCGACCGTGACTTTTCAAGAACTGATTGAGAAGGGTGGACCAGCGATGTGGCCTCTGCTGGCTTTATCGCTGCTGTCTCTGGGCACTATTTTTGAGCGCCTATGGTTTTGGGCAAGAATCTTGACCAAAGAAAGAGAAACTGTGGATCGGGTGCTAGAAGCAGCAACTCGCAACTGGGGAGTTGCCACTGAGATTGCTCACCAAGCTAGAAAACAGCCGATAGGGCGTTATCTGTATGCTCCCTTACGACTCTCTAACCCCGACCCAGAAATGTTTAGGCTGGCACTGGAGGCAGCAGCAGATGAGGAATTAGCTTCAATGCGCCAGGGCGATAAAATCTTAGAAGCGGTGATTGCCCTTGCGCCTTTACTAGGATTGCTGGGAACCGTGTTGGGATTGATCAGATCGCTGAGTGGTATTCGCCTTGGCGATCTCGGAACGTCTTCAACCGCTGGAGTGACTCTAGGGATTAGCGAGTCTCTGATCAGTACGGCAGCTGGGCTGATAGTCGCCATTACCAGCCTTGTCTTCTATCGACTGTTTCAAGGTTTTTTGTTTAACCAAGTCAAAATTTTCCGGAGAGCGGGAAATGAGCTGGAGTTAATGTACCGCCAGGAATGGCCCAAACTTGGTATCGATCGTCATCCGATGAAGGCGAAAGTAGAAACTTCAGATACGGCTGAATCCTAGAAGCCATTGGTCATTGGTCATTCGTCATGGGTTATTAGTCAGTAGCGAAGAATTAGGGGCTAAGGACTCATGACTTTTTAAATTCCCCTGTTGTTTGAACTTATGAAGATTAACTTAGATAATCCGGGTGATGACACCAGAATTGAGATTCTTCCCCTAATCGATGTCATTTTTTGTATCTTGACGTTCTTTTTGTTGGCTGGGTTGCAATTGACTCGTCAGCAAGCAATTAGTGTAGATTTACCCAAGGCGAGTAGCGGCACTCCGCAGATGCGAGAGATGTTGATGGTGAGCTTAGATGATTTTGGTCAAATCTATGTGGAACAACAGCAGATCAATTCAAAAGATCAGCTGACTCAGTCTTTGCAGAATTACCGCTCGACAAATCCAAATGGCTTGATGGTGCTGTACGCTTCTCGGACTGCAAGTTACAACGATGTCATTCAGGTACTGGATTTGCTAAGAGATGTGGGAGGCGATCGCGTGTCTTTAGCGACTCTACCCGGTTCCGGTGATGCGGCGGCTGGCTCTAATACGCAGGTTCCTACGGCTCCTAGTCCCGGTTTAGCGCCCTATTCCGGCAACGCTCCTATCCAACCTTATAATCCTTATGCGCCACCCAGTCCATCAGCCAATCCATACAATCTGGGTCAGCCGCAATTGCCGGTGGCTCCGGGACAACCAGAGATTAATCCCACGATTCCCGGTACTACGATTCCCGGTACTGTACCCGTGACACCGACGGTTCCGGCTCCCCAAGGGACTGATTCTGCTCCCAAGAGGTAGGGACAATTCTGTCAATTTACAGAGGTCGAGGCGCGATTGTTTGTTTAAGGTAGGGATAATCAAAAGATTTTTTCACGCCTCAACTTCTGGATAGGAGGTTTATAAATATGGATTTAATTGATGTGCTGATTACCTGGTTGGTAACAGCCGCCAGTTTGTTAATTATTAGCAAGCTGCCACTCGGAGTTGAAATTGATAACCCAGGAATTGGTTATATTTCGGCAGCCGTTTTTGGAATTTTAAATGCAGCGATTAGCTTTGTATTTTTTACCTTGCCGAATACGCTAACATTTGGCATCTACGGATTTTTTGCAAAGCTTCTGACTTTGGGTTTATTCTCTTTTGTCCTTAATGTCATTGCACTGACAATAGCCGCGAGATTGATTACAGGCTTTCGTTTGGAAAAAGGGATTTGGAGTGCGGTCATCGGTGCGATCGCTCTCGCCGCTGTCAGCAGCTTTATTACCAGTGTCGTGATTGGTCAGCCAACAGCAATTGCGTAAAGAGTCGATCGAAGGGTAGGCATCAATTAGCGTAAACTAACCAATAACTTTAAAAGCCCGGTTTCTGATAGAAACCGGGCTTTTTGCTGGTCAGTTTTTCGGCTGGAGATCCCTCATCGCTCCCTTGTTCCAGGGGGCGATGAAAAAGTTGCAAGAACTTTAAGCGGGAACTTGAATTTTTTGGCTACCGGCAAGTCCAAAAGCGGCGTGGATGGCTTGTAAGGCGGTGACGCCCTGATTTTCTGCTACGACGCAGCTGATTTTTATTTCAGAAGTTGTAATCATCTGAATATTGATTTGGTGTTGGGAAAGCGCTTCAAACATTTGGGCGGCGACACCGGGTTGCCCGACCATACCGGAACCGACGATACTTACTTTAGCGATCGCTGTATCCACTAAAACTTCACCGCAGCCTAAGGATGGTGCGAGTTTTTCGAGTGCTGCTTTCGCTTCTGCTGCATCTGCTTGGGCGACGGTGAAGGCAATATCGCGGGTCCCGATCCCATTCACCACGCGACAGCGTTGGGATTGGATAATCATATCCACGCTGATATTTTTCTCAGCCAAGAGTCCAAAAACTTGAGCTGCCATCCCTGGACGATCGGGGATATGACGAATGGCGAGACGCGCTTGATTGAAATCAAGGGCAACACCGCGCACGGGGGGAGCGGAGTGCTGAGGACTCAGGGCTGAGGACTGAGAAATTTTGCCCTGTTGTTCCACACCACTTTCTACAATTCTGTTTTGGTGGAGTGGGGAATTGTTGACCTCGAAGGTTTGGCACAAAAGAGCGATCGCGCGATCGCAATCATCCGCATCAATGACGCAACTAACTTTCACTTCCGAGGTGGAAATCATCTGAATATTGATCCCAGCACTAGAAAGCGTAGCGAACATCTGCGCTGCTACACCCGGACGCCCAATCATTCCCGCACCCGCGATCGAGACTTTGGCAATTTGCCTGTCTACCATCACCTCGGCTTCTCCGTCTTCTGGGTTGTTTGAGCTGCGGAGGGCGGGCGCGATCGCTGCGGCTACAGCTTCCGCTCGATTAATGACGTTTTTGCTAACTGTAAATGCAATATCGTTGGTGTTGCCTTCGTGAATCGACTGGATAATCAAGTCGATGTCCAAGGCTTGATGGGCAATTTCACCAAATAGCCGCGCCGCCACGCCTGGACGATCTGGCACCCGCAACAGCGCAATTTTCGCTTGGTCGGTATCAAATTCTACCCCATCGACAGGACGGGCAATTTCTAAATCTTGGAGCGATCGCGGCTTAGGCATTGGAGAAATTACCCTAGTCCCAGGATCGTCCGTCCAGCTAGAACGCACCACCAACTCTACGCCATAATTCCGGGCAATTTCCACAGCGCGGGGATGCAGCACCTTTGCCCCTAAGCTGGCTAACTCAAGCATTTCATCAGAGGTAATCTCCTCCATCAGATGGGCTTCTGGCACTAACCGGGGATCGGTGGTAAAAATCCCTGGCACATCCGTGTAGATTTCGCAACAGCTGGCTCGTAAAGCTGCCGCTAGTGCTACCGCCGAAGTATCGGAACCGCCGCGCCCCAAGGTGGTAATTTCCAACTCTTCGGTACTAGTGATGCCTTGGAAACCCGCCACCACAACCACCTTACCCGCGTCTAAGTGACGTTCCACCCGATGTGTCTGGATATGCAGAATCCGGGCGCGGGTGTGTTCGGCTTCGGTAACAATTCCCACCTGTGCCCCGGTCAGAGACACCGCTGACTGTCCTAATTCCTGCAATGCCATACTCAGCAGGGCGATTGAGACTTGCTCGCCAGTCGAGAGCAGCATATCCATTTCTCGACGAGAGGGATTTGTAGAGATTTGGTTGGCTAATTTCACCAATCCATCAGTCGTCTTACCCATTGCCGAAACTACGACAACCAGCGAGTTGCCCATCTGGGCTGTTTTTAACACCCGCTGAGCGACTGCTTGAATGCGTTCCACCGAACCAACTGAAGTGCCACCATATTTCTGGACTATTAGCGCCATAATTCTCTCACCAATCCTGCCTAGGGATATACCCACATTGCCTTAGCCTGAGGCTACACAAACCAAGCCTGCCTAAGCTCGTAAGCGCACTAAAGGTGCGACAGGCTGACACGGCAAGGCATCTTATCTTCTTTTAACCTAATTAAATTATCAGACTTGCTGGGACAAAACAGGCTGACTTTAGATTGTGTTGATTGATTATCGTCAAACATCTATCGCAGGTAGTGTGGAGATAGGGCGAAGGCTTGAGGATTTTCAAGGATCATGCAATCGCTAAAAATTCTAGATGCACAAATTCAAAGATAGCCGTGTTAGTTGAGTAGGCACCGCCCACCTGACGGCTCTAGTGCGATTTGATAAGCATTGCGAGGCGCTTTCCTAGTCGTGCTGCACTCTCCGCCAAAACTTCACCTTTAAACCCTCGCGGGGATAGACTGTCGGTAGCATCACCATATCCAAGTTTTGTTCGGGAAGCAGTTCCCACTCATACTCGCGGACTAACAACGCAGCAAACAACTTGATCTCCAGCTTGGCAAACTCCCTGCCCAGACATTCTCGCAGTCCCCCACCAAAGGGGATATAGCTCATCGGTTTTTGTTTATCCTCCGCCCGTTCGGGGGCAAAACGCTCTGGGTCAAAGCATTCTGGCTGAGTATAGATGCGGCTATCTTGATGAGTCGTACCGCTGTGATAAAGCACCTTCCAACCTTTGGGGATTAAGTAGCCATTAAGATCGCAAGATTCAATGACTTCTCTAGGACCAGTTGATGGAGGAAACACTCGCAGAACTTCCTTCAAGACTTGCTCTAGATAGGTCATCTGCTTCAGATGCTCCAGCGTCAGCGGTTGGGGAAACCCCAATTGCTTTTGCTCTGCACGGATAGCCTCTTTAACTTCTGGATGCTGCGCTAATAGAAGACATAACGAAGAAAGGGCAGATGACAACGTATCGTGACCTGCAAATAATAGGGTTAGAAGTTGCTCTTTGAGTTCCTGTAAACTCAGAGCGTTTCCTGCTTCATCTCGCGCTTGCAACAATAACCCTAAGACATCTTGAGTCGATGTAGCTTGTTGTTGACGCTCTTTGACTATCTCCTCAATTCGCGCCAGTATCAGCTTGCGACACCGTAACGCCCGACCAAACTTTGTCCAAGGCAAGGGTACAGGAATGGAAAGTAGCCCCTTTCCCCAAATTTCATACCACGCGCCAAAATTGCGATCGCTGGCAGCTTCGGTTCCTATCAGCAACTTACAAGCCACATCCAGCGTGTATTTTCTGAGTTCCAAGTACCAGGAAAACTGACCCAAAAGCTCCCATTTGTGGAGATAACTACGGGTAATTTCCTCCATTGTGGAGGCATACCCTGCTAATGCGCGAGGTTGGAAGGCTTGCGATAGCAGTTTGCGCTGTCTTAGATGTTCATCCCCCATTTGCATCACGACCGATCCCGTTCCCATCAACGCTTTGGTCTGCGGGGGGACACCATTCGCAATTCCGTCAGAAAAGTAGTGTTTCTCGTTGGCAAATAGAAAGCGGGTTGCCTCGGCTCCAATCAAGAAGATGGTAGGACGACCCAACACATGAGTTTTGAAGATTTGTCCATATTGCTGGTATCGCCTCTGTACAAAGTTTGGATCGCGTAAAAAGCTGATGGTTTCGCCAATAATTGGTAGACCAAAGCTCCCAGGAGGTAAAGGTAGCGATCTCGCTTGTTTGGTCGTTGTCATTGTTTCCTCTCGGCTCCACAACAAATGGACAGCATCAATATCGATACGTTAAAGTATCGTAATTACAATAGAGAGTGTCAAGAGGAGCTGCCTTAGGGTGGCAGGACATTTTAGACAGAGCGACAGCTTTTAAAATTCACCAGGCTATTCCCAACTCCCAACTTGTTTTCTTCTTTTGTATGATCATTACCGCCTCCTGACAGACTTGATATGGAGGAGTACAAACCTAAAATCGAGGACAATTAGCGATGTTAAAGGGCGAACGAGTAACGCTACGGGGTATACGGCGGGACGATCTACCGAAACTGTGCGAGTTTAACAATGATTTAGCCGTTGAATTGGCAGGTGGAGGCGATCCGCCGATCCCCCAGTCCCTGGAACGGCTACAAGCAGAGTTCGATCAAAATGCCGCCAAAGGTGGACGAGATGGCACCTGGTTTGCGATCGAGGCAGATGGCAAGTTCATTGGGCAGTGCGGCTTGGTTGGTTTTGATATATTTCAGGGGGTGGCGCGTGTCTGCGAATTAGGCATTGCAATTGGGGATAAGGAATATTGGGGACGTGGCTACGGTCGTGAAGCGATCGCATTGCTGCTGAATTATGCGTTTCGATACTGGAATCTACATCGAGTTTGGTTAAGGACAAACTCAAGGAATGAACGCGCGATTCGCTGTTATCAATCCTGTGGATTTGTGGAAGAAGGTCGCCTCCGGGGTCACGAGTGGTATAACGGCAGCTATATTGATACGCTGTGCATGGGAATATTGCGGGAGGAGTGGGAGCATATTAAGAAACAAGACTGATTGCATCTAACGCAACTCCCCATTGACAATTCTTTGAGAACGCTTGCAGCAAATTGCCCTTGATGAACGTTGTTTGGGCGAAGATGAGTTTATGAGTAAACCTATCAAAAGCCCGCCTGGACGCCCACGTAGCGAAAAATCTCATCAAGCGATTCTACAAGCAACTCTTGAGCTGCTAGCAGAAATGGGATATCAAGCTATGAGCATCGAAGCGATCGCTGCACGCGCTAAAGTGGGCAAAACTACCATTTATCGGCGGTACAGTTCTAAAGAAGAACTGGCTGCAGACGCGATTGAAAGCCTCAGAGAGGAAATATTGATACTAGACACAGGCAGCCTCTGGGGAGATATTGATATCCTCATTGAGAATGCAGGGAAAATGGTACTCAGCCCCTTAGGTCGTCAAACTGTTGCCCTAATTATTAGTACAGCGTCTAGCAGTCCGACTTTTGCCCAGGTCTACTGGAAAAAATACCTACAACCGCGACGGCAAGCCTTTGGAGTCGTGCTGGAACGTGCTAAGGCTAGAAATGAAATTCACACAGATATAGAACCCGATTTAGTCTTCGACCTGATGAGCGGAGCAATGTTATATGCGATGGTCTTTCAGCCAACTGATGAGACATTTCAAGCATATATCCGTCGTGCTTTGGAGCTTTGTCTCAAAGGTAATACTGCCTAAAATCGCATTGAGGCAGGTGTTCTGCATCGGTTAAGCTTTTCTAGAAGTTGCTCGACTTGCTTGGTATCTTTACGACGCCAACCATAGATTTATCACAAGAGCCACTAACTTTAACAACTCTGTTCACCAGCGATTCCCGATTGCGATCGCACTATCATCTTCTGTATTTTTCGGATTTAATTCTCACTTACTAATTTTTGTCGTAAGTCCCGAATCGCAACGCTGGTATTGCGCTCGGAGGCAATTCGGAAACACTCGGTGATGAATGCTAAAGCATTAATATTGGGAAAAAAACGGCTACTGGTTACAATCGTGTAGCGATCGCTCTGCAATTGGTAAATCTTAAGTTGGTTCTTTTTATACAACCAAACTTCCGGCACTCGATAGGGCAGGTAGTCATTTACATCCGTGTAGCTGGTTACATCTATCTCAATTACCAAATCGGGCGATGGCTCTATTTCCCAATTGATGCGGTCTTTGCCTGCAACTGCTGCCCAATTATCGATATAGAAGCAGTAGTCCGGTTCAATGCCGCTAATCTCTGGCAGTTCCATTGTGATTGGGGTAAACGCTTCGTAGTCCCGCCCTAAATGGTCTAGGAGAGCTATTACGACCATTGCAATAACGTGGGCTTCGCGTCCGTGTCGGGGTAGCGGTGACATTAACAGAATCTCTCCGGGTCGATACTTAATGCGCGGTATTGAGCGATCGCCTAGTTGTTCAGTTAGTGCTTGATAGTCCTGCCAACTACCGGGTAGCCGCACCACTGCGCCTGCGGGTAACTGGATTTTCTCTGGTGTGATAACTGCAAACATTGGACTTATACCTCCATCTCCACTGTAATCCTTGTATCGCACCTAACCATCGTGTCGCAGCGCAACAAAAAAGTTCTGCCTTAAAAAAGCATAGAGTGCCCGATCAGAAGGCTGATTAATCCTTTCCTAAACTCATAAAAATTGATGAGGAGAAATTTTTGGAAAACCCTTTGGAAGCAATGAATCGGTAATTTAGGCAATGTGAATATTCGAGTTTAGAGTAACAAGGCAAGTCAAAAGGGCGATCGCGTCTTTTTTCATCCTCATTGCGAACTGACAAGTCAGCGCTTCGCGATCGCGCCATTCCCAAACATCGGCTTAAACGTGTGCTGAATACCTCTTATGGCAGACTTTCCAGGCACAACAATCTACCTGTAGCCGTCGCTACGCCTGTTTTAACCCTGGCACACTAGGCTAATATGAACATCTGTAACGGAAGCCTTGCCAGTTGGTAAAGAAATGTTAGTTCAACCGTAGCCACGGGCAACATAAAACAAAGGATGTCAATTTTATGGTAGTAGCAGTGGAAAATCAGTCTCCTCACCATGTTGTGATTGTCGGTGGCGGCTTTGGCGGACTTTATGCTGCCAAGGCATTGAGCGGCGCACCTGTCCATGTGACACTGGTCGATAAACGTAACTTTCATTTGTTTCAGCCACTCCTTTATCAAG
This sequence comes from Trichocoleus sp. DQ-U1, assembly GCF_039961925.1. NCBI lineage: Bacteria > Bacillati > Cyanobacteriota > Cyanophyceae > Leptolyngbyales > Trichocoleusaceae > Trichocoleus > Trichocoleus sp. DQ-U1. The sequence goes on from NZ_JAMPKB010000058.1 coordinate 30,385, forward strand.
TCGCTACCGGAACGCTATCCCCAGCAGATATTTCATCTCCTCTGCGTGCGGTACTCAGCGAGAGCAAAAATACTAAAGTGCTGATGGGAGAGGTAAAGGATATCGATCCACAACAGCGAAAAGTCATCCTCGCTGGCGAAGAACTGATCTACGACACGTTAATCGTTGCTACAGGTGTGAGCCATTTTTACTTTGGCAATGACCAATGGGCAACTGTAGCGCCAGGATTGAAAACCGTTGAAGATGCGCTGGAAATGCGGCGTCGCATTTTTATGGCGTTTGAAGCGGCAGAAAAGGAAACCGATCCCGAAAAACGGCGTGCCTGGTTGACGTTTGCGATCATCGGCGGAGGGCCGACGGGGGTAGAATTAGCGGGAGCGATCGCAGAACTCGCTTACAGCACCCTCAAGCGAGATTTCCGCAACATTGACACCGCTGAAGCCAAAATTTTGTTACTGGAAGGGATGGATCGCATCCTACCTCCCTACACACCAGAGTTATCTGCAAAAGCAGAAGCCTCTCTTCAGCGCTTAGGTGTCACTGTGCAGACAAAGACGCTGGTGACAAATATTGCAGAGAATATTATCACCACAAAACAAGGCGATAAAATCGAACAAATTCCAGCGAGAACAACCTTATGGGCAGCGGGAATCAAAGCTTCACCAATGGGGAAAGTTCTGGCAGAACGCACAGGCGCTGCAATTGACCGGGTGGGGCGGGTTATCGTTGAATCCGACCTGAGTATAGCAGGACATCCTAATATCTTTGTGGTTGGAGACTTGGCAAGTTTTTCTCATCAAAATGAGAAACCACTACCAGGTGTTGCACCCGTGGCGATGCAAGAAGGGGAATATGTTGCTAACCTGATCAAACAGCGGATTGCCGGTTACAGTATGGCACCTTTCCAATATGTTGACCGAGGCAGTATGGCTGTTATCGGGCGGAATGCTGCGGTAGTCGATTTGGGTTATGTGAAGTTTTCCGGTTTGCTCGCTTGGCTCACCTGGGTATTTGTTCACATTTACTTCTTAATTGAGTTTGATAATAAACTCATCGTCATGCTCCAGTGGGGTTGGAATTATTGGACTCGCAAACGTGGGGCAAGATTGATTACCGGCGACGAGGTAATTGGGAAGGTAGGAGTTGACGCTAACGGCGATTATTACGTGCCACTGAAGAGTAAAGAAACGGTGGAAGTTTAAACGCAAAGGTACGCGAAGGTTTACGCAAAGGTTCGCCGAGGAAAGATATTTCTTTGGGAACCTTTGTGTTTAAAAAGACGAAATTAATTTCGTCGATGAACTTGGGTAGCAGTGGCTTGATCGGTGGGGACTAAAAGTAATTCGCTGATATTAACGTGAGCAGGTCTAGTGACACAGAAAAATATTACATCTGCAATATCTTCTGGTGTTAAAGGGGTTAAACCTTGGTAAACTTTTTGAGCGCGATCGCTATCTCCGTGGAATCGCACTTGACTAAATTCCGTTTCAACTAACCCTGGATCGACTGAAGTGACTCGCACGGGCGTTCCTAGGAGGTCTTGCTTCAAACCTTCGGAAATTGATTTTACAGCGGCTTTAGAAGCACAGTAGACGTTACCACCGGGATAGGTTTGATGACCGGCAATGGAGCCAAGATTCACCACATGGCCTTTACCCCGGTTTACCATTCCTGGCACTAAATAGCGGGTGCAATAAAGTAAGCCTTTAATATTGGTATCGATCATTTCTTCCCAGTCTTGAATGCTGCCTTCGTGGAGTTTATTTAACCCCCGGCTAAGACCAGCATTGTTAATTAAGATATCGACCTCAGACCAAGCCTCTGGGAGAGAAGAAAAGGCGGATTCAACAGAAGCGCGATCGCGTACATCTAGTGCTAGTAGATGCAACTGGCAAGAAAATTCTTTGCTAAGTTCATCTGCGAGTTCCTGCAAGCGCTCTTGGCGTCGAGCCACTAAGATCAGTTTGGCACCCGCTTGGGCAAACATCTTGGCACAAGCAGCACCAATTCCACTACTCGCGCCAGTAATTACAACGATTTTGTCTTTGATAGAAATCATTCGGTTTAACGAAATTTTATGGCAATCTAAGTAAATCTTAAAACCCTCTTTTTTCTTTTATTCGCGTTTTTTGCAGTCTTTAAAAAGACTCCTTTTAAATCAAACAAAATTGCTATAAATTCTGAAAATTGAGCTTTGAATTCTTAATTAAATTAAAAACTCAAAACTCAAAACTCAAAACTATTTGGAAGGGCGACCACCTTCTACAACCCGCAGGCGCTGAGTAACTGTTGTCATGCCTTGTTCGCGGATTACAACCGTTGATACCCAATAATTCCCTTTTGTCAGGGGGGCGCGACCTACCTTAAAAATTCCACCCGATGACAGCAACTCCAGATCCACCGGCGCGGGTTTGGCAAAGCGATCGCCCCGCACGGGTTCTTCCACTGCTGCTCCCAACATCAAATCGTCGCCTAGGGGTTCTTGGACGACTGCATCAAGGCTATAGGATTGACCAATACGCACCTCTTCCGGTAATTTCATGTCCACCGTGGGAGGCTTTACGCCTGCGGTCGTCTGAGTGCGTTCTCCCAGAATCTCCTGCTGGACAATTTTTTGACCTTGAAAGCGCTGACGCGATCGCAAGGCGGACTCAAACTTCATATTTTTGCCATCCATTCGCTGGGTGCCCGTAATCTGAGTCACCGTCTCCACAACAAGCGCATCGCCTTCCTTTTCCCAAGATTTGAGTTCTGTACGATAATTCAGGTTTGGGTAGCGCTTCCAGAGTTGAGTTAAAGTCTGTTGCAGACTCTGACGATTTAAGCCATCAGAATGGGTAAAATTCTGGCTATAGAACTGCATCACCGCATTGACATCCTGACGATTGGCAGCTGCATCAATTTGCGTGAGAGAATTTTTTAGCTCGGCGGGTGCTGTTTCTGGACTCGCTGCTCGAACAGTGTTTGGATGAAGCAGGGACGTAAAAATTATAAAGGCAAAAATTTTCGACTTTTGCTTGATGAGAGACTGGAACAAGCTGACAGACGGAGTTATCTGGTTACGCATCACAGACGTGTTTGAATAATTGGATAAAGAAAACCGTGTCGAGCAACAGACGTGCTAAAGAGTAGAAATCCTGGATGCTCTATTGGCTAATTTATAACTGATTTTTAATCTTATCCGAGCCAGGACAGCCAGTAGGAGATAGAAACTTTGGCAAATGAACCGAAACGATTGTTAATTGCAGCGAGTGGTACTGGGGGACATTTATTTCCCGCGATCGCGCTAGCCGAGAAACTGCCAGACTATGAAATTGAGTGGTTGGGTGTCCCGAACCGCCTAGAAACCCAGTTAGTTCCGGCTCAATATCCCCTCAACACCATTGAGGTGGAAGGGTTTCAACAAGGGTTTGGACTGGGGACATTGGGCATTCTGCTGCGACTGACGGGTTCCATCCGGCAGGTACGCCAGCTACTTAAAGACAAGAATTTTCAGGGTGTATTCAGCACTGGGGGTTATATTGCCGCACCGGCGATTATTGCCGCGCGATCCATTGGAATCCCCGTGATTATGCACGAATCCAATGCCCTCCCCGGCAAAGTGACTCGCTGGTTGAGTCCGTGGTGTAATAGCGTGGCGCTGGGGTTTGAATATGGAGCGCATTACCTACCCCGCGCTGGAACCGCCTACACAGGCACCCCAGTTCGCGCCCAGTTTCGCACCCCCCAAAAGCTGGAGTTGCCAATTCCTGAAGATGTCCCCTTAATTGCAGTCGTCGGTGGCTCTCAGGGCGCTGTTGCCGTCAATCAAATCGTCCGCGAGTGCGCCCCAGCGTGGTTGAATGCCGGTGCCTGGATTGTCCATCTGACGGGCGATAATGACCCTGATGCCCGAAGTTTCCAGCATCCTCAGTATCTTTCCATGCCGTTTTATGACAATATGGCGGCACTTTTGCAACGGACGAACCTGGCAATTAGCCGCGCTGGCGCTGGGACATTAACTGAACTTGCGGTTACGCAAACCCCAGCGATTCTCATTCCCTACCCTTTCGCCGCCGAAGATCATCAAGTCTACAATGGGGCAATTTTTAACTCAGCAGGCGCTGGTTTGGTATTCCGGCAGTCAGAACTGACGCCTCAGTTACTAGAAAGTAAGGTATTGAATTTATTGCAGTCGCCCGAACAACTACAACAAATGGCTCAAAAAGCTGCTACGCTAGCAGTTCCTGACAGTGCCGAACGTTTAGCCGATCTGGTGCGCCGAACGCTGTAGCCAAAAGGCTTTCAGTCACAAAGCCTTCGGATGAGAAATTAGGATTTATCCACAAATTGGAACAGCCAATGTAACGCCAGTAATTGTTAGTTTTGAGGAGGGGCAACTTTCTCTTAAAGTTGCCCGTACAGTTGTTCCTCGCAAACCATGAAACTCAAAATCGCAACAGCTATACTCCTTGCCACTATTGGCTTTGTGGCTCCGGCTAAAGCGCAAGATCCCGAACCGATCGCCCCAACAACGCCCTCATCTCCAGCGCAACCAACTTCAGATCCAGTTTTGGAAGCCTGCGCCCAAGACCAAGCCGATACTTTACCCAATCCTTTCTCAGATGTGCCGTCGAATCACTGGGCATTCAAAGCGGTTCTAAGTATGTATTATTGTGGCGCTTATCGAGGGTCAAGTTCACCTGAGAAGGTTAAACCATTTCTGCAACAACAGATTCCTCAACAAAGCAGTAATCTGCCTGAAACCAAAGTGGAAGTTCCCCGAACTTAGGAGGATTTTGTGTATAAGTAAGGATGCGATCGCTCTCAGAAAAGTGCCGAGAGCGATCGCATCCTTCTGATAGTCAATAGCCTAGTCTATACCCGCGTACCACATAATTTTGCGATGTAAAAGTGAGGTCAGTTGACAATGACTCAAGAACTCACCGACTTAAAAGCTTCCATTCTGGAAGGAAGATACGAAGATGCTTTGTCCCTGGTGGATGATTTGGAAGGGATGAGTAAAAAAGCTATTTTGCAGAATATTGAGAGCTTTCTCAGTAGAATGCTGGTTCACTTGATAAAGAATAAAATTGAGCAGCGTTTAACTAATTCTTGGGCAGTTTCTATTCGAGATTCACTTCTAAAAATTCAAGCTTTAAATATTAAAGAAAATAAAACTTCCTTCTATATTAACCAGGATGAATGGGAATCTTACCTGGAAAATTCTTTTGAAGATGCTATATTCGCGGCAAGTGTGGAAGTTTTAAATGGGAATTATACCCCATTTCAACTACAAGATATGGTAAGCAGAACGGAGATAATTGTCGCAGCAAATAAACTTCTAAGCTTGACCTAAGTGCTTAAGCAAAATTAATTACATATTCGGTTCCGACTTTTTTTAGCACATTTTTGACATACTTTACTAAACTTTTCCAGTCCCGATAAGCCTCTATCTCTATCCATTCA
>NZ_JAMPKB010000059.1:0-35226 GCF_039961925.1 Trichocoleus sp. DQ-U1
TTGATGATGTCTACTTTCTTTATAAATTCTTTTGAGAATCCTTTGAGTTTCTCGGCTTAAATCTCTAATAAATCTCATAAGTCTCTTGTTTTCTTGACTTTTGTTTTAGCTTATTCTACTTTTTATTATGTGTAATTTATTTTACATAAGCACTTATGTTATTGAAGACAATCTGCCAAAAGCGATCGCGCAAATTCCACTGATCATCAATCCCACTCCCACCCAATCAACCGGAGAAACTTTCTCCCTGAGAATAACTGCTCCGGCAATCGTCGTTGCTACCACCGTTAAGCCAATCACCACTGGATAAGCAACTGATAAATTAAACTTCCCCAAAACTAAAATATAGAAAACTGTACTGAGACCATAAACTAAAATCCCACCCAGCAAGTAAAGATTTAAGGGATTTTGACCGGCTCCCAATTTTAACAATGTTTGTGCGAGAGTATTTAAGCCAACGGTCAGCAAGATTAAAAAAGGAAATAGAAGATTAGCTAACATAAACAACGACACTTTCTTGGATATTCAGCTTGCTTAAGCCATCGCTTAATAAAAAGAATCAAAATCCCAAAGCTCGCGGTCGTTAGGCCACGGTGTTTGGACTCGTTTTCCCAGGAGTTTTTCCCACCATCGAAAGGGATGAGGAAGCGTGGCAACTTGGATGCTCGCACAGCCGCTTAGCCATGCCCCTAACACATCTGTATGACGGCTATCACCAATAACGACAACTTGTTTTGGTTTAAGCCGCATATATTTGATGGCTTTACGGAAGGCAAAAGGAAAGGGTTTCTTGGCTGGGTTGATTGCTGGAATCTCTAAACGATGGGACCAAGCCTTTACCCGATACCGGCGCTTGCCATTCGAGAGAATGAAAAATTGAAATCCTTGTAATTTTGCCTGTTCGATCCAAGCTTCGGCACCAGGAGACACATAGCGATCGTCTTCAGAAACAATGGTGTTGTCTAAATCGATAATAATCCCTTGAATTCCGCAAAGCTTTAGCCAGTCAAGCTCTATGGCTGCCAAGCTGTACGCCTCTCTCGGAAAACTGTAAGGCCCCTGGTTGACAGCCGGTTTTTTAGATTTTTGTTTAACAGAGCGGGAAAAGAACAGAGACACTCGGTTTAACATTTGGTCATTTCACTCACAGCCACAACAAGTTCAGCCACAACAAGTTCAGAGACTAACAACTCAAAAATTACTCGATTAGCCCTTGACGTTTCAGGAATAGAATGACAAAGCTGGTAACGATCCAAGAGAGTACCGTCAGGAGAATCGGCACGTCTTTTAATAAAATTTCCTCCGGACGCTCAGTCTGTCCTCCTTCGTCATCGATATCGCTTCTCCGAGCGATTTCTTGCGGATCGCTCAGTAGCTGATAGCGGAAAACCCCGTATAAAACAAAGGGTAATGTAAGTAACATCCAAGGTGTTGATGCTCCACGAACTTGAGGTCCGGAACTCCAGATCGCGTAGGTCATGACTGCGCCGGTTGTCACTGTATTTTCCATGCGGCTGAGTAGAGGCAACGAGTAGCGCTTCAATACAGACCGGGTCTTGCCACCTCTAATTGACAATAGCCGCAGTTCTGCTTTGCGCTTTTCCACACCCAGAAACAAAGCCAGCATAGCAGTACACAGGAGAAACCAGGGGGATAAAACAATGTTTGTTGCAGCAGCACCTGCATAGGCTCGCAAGACAAAACCCATTGCGATCGCAATAATATCCAAAATCACAGTCCGCTTCAGCCGCAGGTTGTAGGCAATTTGCAGCAGTGCGTATGCGGTGATGGTTGCTCCCAAGTAGGGCGATCGCAACCAGCCGACAATTAAACCAGTACCCAGCAAACAGACTGCCATTACCATCGCCACTGGTACGCTGACTAAGCCTGCGGCAATGGGTCGCTTACTCTTGACTGGATGTAGACGGTCAGCTTCTACATCTGCAATGTCATTGAGTAGATAGAAGCTACTCGAAGTCAAACAGAACAAAGCAAACGCCAGTAAAGAGCCTAGCAAAGATTCCAGATTAATACTGAAAGCAAACAAGGGCGCTGCAAAAACAATCAGATTTTTTGTCCACTGGCGTGGTCTTAAAGCTTTAATATAAGGAAATTTTATAGAATTATCAGCTAGCTTAGTTGAATTTTGTTTATCACTAGGAAATCCGGGAATTTTCATTTGCTTTTAAACCTTTTTTCTGATAGAAATAATTTCTTTAGGCAGATTCACTGCAAAACTTCGTTTTAAAGTAACCCAGCTTGTAGTAAATACTACAGTCAACAACACCACGGTTTAAATGACTTTTATTCCCAATCTGTGGATGCATCTGTATGTAGTCAATGATTTCCGACTTTAGGACTCAATACCCACTTTACTCTCCTAAGTACCAAGTCCTCCAGTAAGCAGCGCTGCTTTCATGCAATAACCTCGTAATTCTCACAGAGAGTAGCTTTTTTATCTAGATGTACCAGTTTAAGCCGAGATTAAATAAGAAAAAATTTAATCGCTTATTCCGTAATGATTTTAGTCGAAAAATCGTTAATAAACTATCAAGACTCCATAAATATGCATTCTTTTATATAAAGATTTGGCAAAGCAGGCAATTTCTCACGTAGCTCTCTAATTTCGTAAGAGCATTCAAAAAAAATACCCAGGTAAGTTGCACAATCGTTGATAACCAGGATTTTAAGTAAGCTCTGATAATTTCAAAGGTTATTTGCAGCAAATCGCCACTAATTGTTACTACTCAATAGCTACGTTATTTTGAGGGTTATCGTTACCCTCATTTATCTCATATTTCGTACCCCTTAAAATGTATAGACATACTAAAACCATTAAACCGCCAGCCAGTAAATAAGACAGAAAAATGTTTAGGGGGAGAAAAGCTATTTTTTTGTACGCTAAATCCTTAGCGATCGCAAAATAATTACTGGTTAAGAAATAACTTATAGCCAGGAAATAAATCGTAAATTTTCCTAATACTTTTTTTGTTAATAAATAAGGAAGTAAAAAAGCATAAATTGGCAAAAGAATCCCATAATGATGTTCCCAAGCAATTGGAGAAGCAATTGTGGAGGTTAATGCAATAATAGAGAAATCCGTGATACTTCCTTTCTCACTCGTTAGCATTGGCAAGAATAGAGCTGCTGAAATTAAAGCGATTGAACTTAGTACTGTTCCCAAGTAAACCCAAGGGTTATAGGGCGGGAAAGAATTATGATTAAAGTTAAGAATGGGATCGTTAAATAACCATCTATTTAAAACACCATTAATTGATTGGTTTGTAAAAAAAGTTTCGCCGTGCTTGGAAATAAATGATAATACGCTTAAGTAGTTAACATGATCTGCAAAGCCAATTAAGGATATTGAAACTATCAATCCAAGCGAGCTTGTGGCGATAAATCCCAGAGTAAAGCTCCATTGCTTACGCAAAATTCCCCATATCAAAATCAGAGCATACTGGGGCTTAATCAGGCACATTATTCCTCCTAAAATGCCTGCGATTTTTTTCCTATCTGTCATCCAACACCAAAAAAGCACAGCAAACAAAGCATTAAGCCAACACTGAATCTGCCCTAATGTATAGGCTTTCACTACCGGGTAAAAACTCAAACTTAAACAAACTAGGAAAAAATTGATAGCAATTCGCTCGAATCTCGGTATTGCTCCGTTTTCTTTCCATTTGTGCTTTTTTAAACTTAAATTAAATATTTGAATAACAAAAGAAATCGTTAGGATAATAAAATTCCATGAAATAAATTTTAAAGTATTAAATATAGATAATCCAATATTTCTTAGAAATCCCTCAACTACATTTATTTTTAGAAAATAGAAGACCAGCAGAGAGGTAGGGGGATACTGAAATTTTGTTTGTTCTTCAAAAAAAACCTTAGAGTATAATAATTGCTGATGCTCGGATTGAATATAGTTGAACGCTTCTAGCATGGGTTCCCATGAATCATTGATGGTTCGCCCGTACCGCAAGAAGATTTCAGTTCTAGATAATCCTAGGTCTTTCCACTCTGTAGAAAACAGGGTTATTAATATAAAATTAACGACGACAACATTAGCAAACGTAAAGAGCAAGAGGTTTCGATTTAAAGGATTTAATCTTCGCCAATAGTTCAGTAAATTGACTAAAATAAGCGAAAAATACATATGCTTCTTCTATACTCCTTGATTAGATTTGAATTTGAGATTTTTGTTAGTTCGCTTTTTTAGCCCTATCAACTCCTTTAATCAGTTCAAGCTAGCTTACGGCAAATTCGCAATACTTAAACATGCCCTATCTTGACTACGAAACTCGTTATACTTTGTTCAAGCTTAAATTTGATTGTTGATACAAGGAAACTAACGTGTCAACGAATTGTGCATTGTTTAAAAGTTGGGTGATTACAAACAGTAATAACAAGGCATTTAATACTTTTGAGCTAATCCCTTCTGCATGACTATAGAATTTTAGAGAAAGAGCCACCCAACTCAATACTAAAAAAGTCCAATTCGGAGTAAACAAGAACAGCTCATAGTCTTTTCCATAAATATTATGTAGTAAAAAATTAAATAAAATACAAAAAATTAAACTCCTCATTATCGGCATTTTATCGGCGCGAAACTTAATAAAGGCATAAAGGCTCCAAAGGAGTAAAACTGTCCACAGCAAAAAAGCGATAATGCCTGGTATGTAAAGTGCTGTAATAGATGGAGGATCGAAGTTCACCCAAGGTGCAGGTGCAGAATTAAGTTTTACCCAAGAAGGTGGGTTATCTTCAATAGTTCTCCATATATGCGGCTTAATGGCAATAAAATTGAATATAAAAATATATCCTAGCAATTTTAGGATTCTCGAAAAAATACTGCTAGATTGAGCGGGCAAATTTACATAATCTCCCTCTTTAGAGTAATAACTTCCTGGAATAAAAAATAGATCGACACTTGGATATATCAACTTCTGCAAGAGGTTCAAAGCAATAGCACCAGACAAAACTAACCCGATGAAAATAATCAGTTTTGTAAAAACTTTTTTATTAAAGCTACCCTGATAGATGCTGAAAAAATAGGCAATAATCCCCTGCACTACGTTACTTATTACCATGCCGAGCGCAAAAATAGTTGCTGGAACCATGTAGATTAAGCTGCCTGGGTAAGCAACTGCCAGCAAATAAATAATAATCAGACTACAGGCAGCGAAAATAAACGTATCGGGAACCGAACTGAAAAATATATGAGATGTAGATAATCCTAAGATAGCCGAGTAGAGAATGGCGTGAAAAGGCTTAAACCCCAGTTTTTGGAAAAAAACTAAGGTTAAAACAACGCAAACAGCTCCAAAAAAGGTACTAAATAGTATGCCAACAATTTCCCCAGAACCAATTATTTTTTTGAGTAAAAATCCTAGAGGATTAAAGACAAGAATAAATAAAGGATGAGTATGAGTGCGCCAAAAATTAATTTTATACGTGGTTAGTTGAGTAATAACTCGATGATAATCTGAATGAAATAGTAAGTCGGAACGCTTGACTCCAAGTACTCCGGTAAAAAAAAGAGACAAACTGGAGAAAAGGTAAAGTATCCAAAAGGTTAGAAATGTTCCAACTCTAATTCTTGAAAACATTTAAGATTCTGTCCTGTATCTCAGACAATAATTGCAATTCTTAGAAGGCTAAAATTCGGTACTTAACGCAACCTTGTAAACGTCCTATACGCCAAGCCAAATCTTTTACCCATTTACTACGGGTTTCCTTAGTGAATACTTCTTTTGGAAGGCGCTTTAACAAGTGCAACCAAGCTTTTCCACTGGTCTTCCATGAAAGCTGGGGCATACCCAAGGGTTGATACTTTTTATATAGAAAAACATCATACTCTCCCCACAGGCGTGCCTGCTTGTACATACCGTTCAGAGTGCTGCGGAGCCGGTAATGAACGACTGCGTCTTTTACAAAGTGAAGTTTTACCCCGGCAAGTTGGAGCCGCCAACAATAGTCTACATCTTGCAGCCGGATCATGTTTTCATCAAAACCGCCGATAGATTCGTGCAGCGAGCGTTTAACACCAAGATTGCAGCTACCTGCAAAAGGCAGATAAGGAGGATATTTGTATTCAAGAAGCTCATTTCGCTGCTTAAGTGTATAAACTTTTTGTACCCAAGGTTCGTTAAGCTTTTGATATTCAAGGCGACCTGCTACAAATTCATACTTCGAGAGCGCTTCCCCCATAGCAGCAACCCATCCAGGAGCCACTTCGTCGTCAGCATCGCAGAACACCAGTGCGTCGCCAGTCGCCGCTTTTGCAGCAGTATTCCGTGCATAGGAACGCCCTTGCTGTTTAGATGAATCAACGATGCGGAGATTGGGTAACCGTTCTTTATATTGTTCCACAATTGCTAATGAATCGTCAGTGGAGCCGTTATCGGAGATAATTAATTCCCATGAGTTAAAGTAGTCTTGGTTTGCCAATGCTTCAAGTTGAATTGCAAGGGTATCTGCTGCATTAAAACAGGGAATAATAATACTTAACTTCATAAATCAATCTTCCGCTTCGCACCCGTAGCTATATTAAGTAATTTTATGTACTAGCTACTTAATATATTTGACACTTATTCTCTTTGCAAGTCATCTTCAACTTTATCTAAGACTTTAGTCACAACCTCCTGATATCGAGTTAGGCTAAAAGTATTCAACGCTTTCATGCGAGTCTGTTCCCAATCCACAGGAGGAGTTGTACCATTGACAATCGCAAGAATTGTTTGGGCGATTGATTCACCTGTTGGTTCGCAAGTCCAAAAGTCCACTTCTGGGTCGAAGAATTCTTTTAAACCAGGAAAGTTCATATTCAAGGTTGGTATTCCCATTGCAAGGGATTCGACTAATTTATTGGGGGTTGCACTATTACGCGCCCTTTCGTTATTACCAAATACACCTAGGGCTAGGTCGCAATTTTCTACTAAATATTTAGGTAGAGATCCATCAGAAAACTTTAAATCTTTTCTAAGAAAAACGCGATCGCTTAGTTCCTCTTCCTTGATTTTCTTTTCGTAGGCATGAAACCGTTCTGCATATCCAGATCCATAAGCACCAAATAAATTGCAAGTAAACGGTATCTCTTTTTCCTTTAAAATTTTCATGGCTTGTAATATATTATCTACTCCGTGTAAAGGAAGAATTGTTCCCCACCAGCAGATATTTAGGATACCATCCTCCATAAATTGTCTTTTAAGGCTTAGTCTAGATTCGGTAAATAAAGGAGCAATAAAAACTTTGTTTGTATCGAGTTCAACGTCTAAAACTTTTGCCCAGTAAGCAAGTTCATAAGCAGACAGGTGAATAATATAATCTGTTTTTGTAAACGCTAGGATATCTTTCTTCAATATTTCTTTGGCTGCTTTACTTCCTTCTTGGATGTCATCTTTATTTCTTACATAAGTGTCATACATCGATATGTATGGTTCTATGACCACTTTATTTTTAAAGATTTTTGACACCCACAAAGCACTTTGAATAAAATTAGCGCTCATTGGCAATACGTAGATTACGTCTGCCAAAGCAGCTTTTACAAAAAGCTCTATAAGATAAAATTTAGAGAAAACTTTGCGAATAAATTGAGTAAAAAAGGTTTGTCTTCCTCTTCCTCGGAGGTAAAAATCTGGATAGACGAAGGAAACATAGTATCCAGAATCCAACAAAAACTTGAGCAAATTTTCGCAACGATAAGCTCCATGTACATTTCCATAGAGCAAAACCTTGATTTTTTTCTTGAAAATTGACATGGTTGATGCAGCTACCCTTTAAAAAACCAGTTCAACCAGGCGAAACTTAGCACGTCTATGTCAAGTTTAGTTCAATAGACGTTCGTTTGATTAATTGAACCTTATTAAAAGTCAACGCTTATGAGCTTAATAAAATCAATTAACAAAATTCCTCGAACTACTTAGTTGTAATTCTTGTGTTTTTACTAATTTTTCCCCGTTAGAAATTTCATTTGCATACTTTTTTTCAAAAAATAAAATGGACTCACTAAACTGCTCAAGAAAAATTCCATTTCGCAAGCAGCAACCAGGTCAGTTTTCAACTTACCTCTATATTTAATTAGCTGAAGAATGGCTCTACGCAGGTTTCCTAAAAGGATTCTGGTAATAATAATTGGCTTTTGCCAATTATTAGCATTAATCATGCGTAGCTGACAAATACTTAAGCCTACCCCCCGAATCAGGGTTATTAAGTAATCTTTCTCTAGCCGCCACTTGGGAATTTGATGATAAATACACATTTCGGGGTTGTACCAAATTTCCCAACCAGCGCGTCCGATGTAGAGTAGCGCTTCAAAATCTTCTCCTTTGGCTGCCAAGGATGACCCAACTGGTCCCTGAAGAACAAGTTGAGCGGGAACGTTGTCTAGCCACACTTGCTTTTGGACAACTAATCCGGCTCCTGGAGGAAGGCTTAAATTCTCCGGGTCGTATAGATTAGGTTTTGAACCTCTTTCTTTCAGTGCCAAAAAAGATTGAATTCTTTCAAAGTTTTCTGGCGGATAAACTTCAAATTCCCCTTTTATCTGACCTCCAAAAGCACCTGCTTTTGGATGAGATTTCCCAAAGGAGTAGGCTGCTGCTACCCAATTTGGGTTCGGAAAATTATCATCATCCAAAAAACCAATAAAAGTACCTCTTGCTTCCTTAATGGCGCGTAGTCTTGCAAACACTGCGCCTTGCTGTGGCTCAAAGTAATACATGAGGGGATATGCTTGAGGCCAGTTAGATTGATATTCTTGAATGATTTTGGCGGTGTTGTCAGTGCTATTGTTATCGACGACAACAATTTCCCAAGAAATCTGCTCGGTGCCTACCTGCGATCGCAATCGCTCCAAAACGGCTGGTAGAAGCTTTTCCCCGTTGTAAGTGCGAATTGCTACAGTAAAGTCTACCTTAGACATATCTACAAGCCCAGCCCTGATTGGGGTTCAGAAGTTGCCTTCAGAGTAGCCGTGGATTGAGCTAGCGTCAACCCCACGGCTAATTGTTGTCTCCAGTCCAATTTTAAATTTAACCAACCTTTCTTATGGGGCAGTAGATACTTTGCGATCTACCAGTCCCGGTAAAGAATTAATGTCTTCTCTCAAGCCAAATATTTTAGCTTGTCCAAGTTCTAAGTATTTATTTTTGAAAAGGAAAAAGGGACTAATCAAGCTAGATAACAGTAGTTCCCGCTCGCAAGCCGCAATCAAATCTCTTTGATCTCCTCGATATTTAATCAGATGGAGCATTAGTCTGCGGAGATCGTTGAGCAGGTAAGCTGGAAAAGCTACAGGTCTTTGCCAGTTCTTCAGACCGAGCATCCGTATGTGATACCGACTTAAACCCACGCAACGGATGAGAGAAATTAGGTAATCTTTTTCCAATCGCCAGCGGGGAATTTGATGGTAAACACGCATTTCGGGATTGTACCAGATTTCCCAACCCGCGCGCTGAATATGCAATGTGGCTTCCAAATCTTCGCTGGCTAACTTAGCTTCTCTCCCCTTGTGATTGAGGACGAGGCGCTTAGGCACGTAAGCAAGCCAAGCTTGCTTACGAACCACTAATCCTGCCCCTGGAGGCAGGATCTTCTTGCGTGGTTCGTAAAGGCTGGCTTCCGCACCTCGATCCACTAATGCCAAGAAACAAGCGATTTTTTTAAAATTTTCAGGTGGCTCGATTTCAAAATTTCCTTGGATTTGGCTACCGTAGGCACCCGCTTCTGGATGCGCTTGACCGAAGGCATAAGCAGCAGCAACCCAGTTAGAGTCAGGCAGATTGTCATCATCTAAAAAGCCAATTAAAGTGCCTCTGGCTTCTTCAACAGCCCGTTGGCGAGCAAATGCAGCTCCTTGCTCAACTTCCAACGTGTAGTGTAGCGGAGCAACTTCTGACCAGTTGGCTTGATATTCTTGAACAATTTTTGCGGTTTTGTCGGTGCTGTTGTTATCAACAACAATAATTTCCCACGAAAAGTGTTCGGTGTTGATCTGCTCTCTGAGTCGATCGAGAACTTCGGGTAAACGCTTTTCACTATTAAAGGTGGGAATGGCTACTGTAACGTCAACCATAAGTTTTGACCGGTTTTTTGAGTAGATAGATGCCGATGTTGTGTTAGTAGAGCTTGGGTGAGAACACCAACTTCAAAACGATGCAGATTAGTAGTACCTACTGCTCTTGCACTGTCCCCTGAATGGCGTGGGGTACGTCAAGCTTTGTAGGAGGCCTACTAAATCTTCCCCGCGATAATACTTAAGTAGACTGACAGCGGAGCGGTTGCTGGGTTAAGCGATCGCTCTCTCGTTGCAGTCAACCTCAGTTATCTTGGTTAAATCTACACCATTGGATCGGGATTTTTACGGAAAAATTTATTAAAGCTTCATAAGATTTTACCCAATACTTACGAACTCATCTATACATGGGTTAAGTATCTTTACTCAAGCTTTAAATTTCCGGGTTTTGTAGGGGTTCTTGTGAAGTTTAGATAAAGTTAGATTAAAAGGATCGCCAAAAACGACTTTTATCGTCAGTCCATATCTTAAAGAGATGCGCACGTAATATCATCTGTAATAAGACATAAATGGGATTCGGCAATCGAGCCTTTGGGTATACCCGTATACTTCACAGTGGCGAGCGAGCAGATAAATTGCCTAAATTCTCGTGGTGTTGGGGGTAGCCCGCAGGCATCCTCTGGCAGTGAGTCTGGGTTCAGCAGTGATCGACTCCAAGGGTACAGCAGAAATTAGCGAATCCCTGGACGTGGGACACGGCAAGCCGTCTACTTCACCCTGGCGGGAGACACGACCTAATTAGGCTCGTTCCGTTAAAATATTTGGAAAAGTAAATCTTTAATGTCTTTGAGTTGGAGGGTGCGGCTTCTCCCCTCAAAATGTGCTGAGTATTGAGCATTCTCTTGCTTGGCTCAGTTCTCAATCCCGAACAAACTGGGGTGTAGGTCGCGCAAGTATTTGATGAATTCAGAAAACCGCAAATTTACACCGGAACAATCTCAGTCGCAGCCAGAACCAGTGCCGCAGCTCAAGCGCACCGTTCATCCAGACAGCCTGAAATTTATGAATATGGCAAAAGAGATTCTCGATAGCCCTGCTGTTCAACAAGCTGTTGAGGGTGAAAAGCAAAAAACAAAAGACGGGAACGAATGAGTGATTGAGGAAAAGTAGGGACACAGGCAATGCCTGTGTCCCTACGACAACTCACCATTCCCGATTACCAAGCCTTGGATAATCGGGATGTCTCTGAGATATCAGTGGCTCAGGACCCAGTTAACGAGGGTGCGGACACCGTAACCCGTAGCACCGGAATTGTTGACACCGTTCTCTTTATCCGCCCAGACGGGACCGGCGATGTCAAGGTGCGCCCAAGGTGTCTCTTGGACGAACTGCTTCAAAAAGAGGGCAGCCGTAATCGAACCACCCGGACGAGGGCCAGTATTTTTCAGATCGGCAATCGGAGACTTGATGCCTTCAAAGTATTTCTCTTCCATCGGCATCCGCCACAGCTTTTCCCCTGCCTTTTCCGATGCTTGCAGCAACTCTTGAGCAACTGTGTCATTGGGGGTAAACAACCCAGCAATATCATCGCCTAGGGCAATGACGCAAGCACCCGTCAGGGTGGCTAAATCGACAATGGCATCAACGCCGAGCTTTTCCGCAAATACCAGCGCATCGGCTAAAGTCAATCGACCTTCCGCATCCGTGTTGTTCACTTCAATCGTTTTGCCATTGGATGCCTTGAGGATGTCGCCTGGGTGCATGGCGTGACCGCTGATCATATTCTCAGTGACGGCTGAGATAAAGTGAACTTCAACATCTGGTTTGAGTTGACCAATCGCCTTCGCCGCACCGAAGGTAGCCGCAGCACCTCCCATGTCCATTTTCATGGTTTCGATGCCGCTACCCGCGCCCTTAATGTTCAGACCACCCGAATCGAAGGTGAGACCCTTGCCGATGATAGCCACTTTCCGGCGGGGTGTTCCTTCTGGCTTGTAAGTGAGGTGAATAAACTTCGGCGGCATATCGGAAGCTTTGGCAACACCGAGGAACGCCCCCATGCCCAATTTTTCGCACTCTTCTTGTTCCAGAATTTCCAACTGGAGGTTGTGGTTAGACGCGATCGCTTGTGCGGTTTGAGCCATCGTTATGGGAGTGCATTCATTCGGCGGTGCAGCAACCAGTTCCCGCGCCAGAATCACCCCCGAAGATAGGAATTGAGCGCGATTAATGGCTTCTTCCTGACCTGCCAATCCGAGTAAATCCACCCGCTCTAGCTGCGGCTCCTTATCCTCCGGTTCTGACTTAAAGCGATTATCCTTATGAAGAGCTAGCAGTATCCCTTCAGCGATCGCGCCAGCCGTTGCATCGGGTGCCTGATTCCACACCGGCAGGCTAATCCCCAGGATTTTACTCTTTTCCTTCTTCGCTAACCGCGCGATCGCCGCACCAATTCGCCGCAGAGTATCCGGTTGAAAAGCCTCTGCTTTCCCCAGTCCTACCAGAATAATTTTCCGAACCGGGCTACCTGCACCCACGCGGGTGACGGCACTACTCCCTTCTTTTCCCTTAAATTCTGTTTCTGCAATCAGTTCGTTCAGCGTACCGGCAAACTTCTCATCCAGCACCGCTAAATCGTCTGTCACCTCTACCGCATCCTCAAAAAAACCAAGGGCGAGAGCGTCCCCAGCCCAGTCCAAACGCGGCGTATCAATCGCTCGAATATCCATCCCCGGCTCTTACCTTAAAGCACTACCTGTAACAGTATTGCTCAAAAATCATCAACAAGACTCGTCTGCCCACCCGCGTAACTTGTCCCCTGTAGATACACTTTATAGGAATACACTTTTTCCGATTGGACTTAGGAGCGGATTGATGGTTTCAAAAGCTAGGGGAGAACCCCAACCTCTTTCGTCGCCATCCAATGCGCCAGTTCCTAGCAACCAGTCGGTAGCCCGCCCCGATCCGAGCGTGCTACAGCAAGATATCCAGAGACAGTTTAATCATCATTCCTCTGCCCGCGGTGAACTGACGATGCCCTGCGTGCCATCAATGCTAGATTATGCACTCAATCGGCTAGTGCGGCTGTTTGAGGCGATTGGTCGCCAACTCTCTCCTGAAGAACTGCAAAAATTGCGCGATTTGATTGCATCTAATATTCAAGAAGGTTTTCTGGCTTCTCCTCATGCTCGATTAGTCATTCAGTACCAACCCGATCCTACTTCCTTAAATAGCCTCACCTGTAACGTCTCAACCAGGATTTTATCGGTTGCCCAGGAGTACCAGCAGTGGATTCAGAACCGAGAGCCGCCCCTATTTGGTAGTCACCCAGACGCGAAAGTCATGGCAACGGCTGCCCAATTTAGAGATCCGGCTCGGAACCCAATTCTTGATGTGGGAGCAGGAACAGGTCGCAATAGCCTTCCCTTGGCGCGAAAAGGCCATCCGGTTGATGCTTTAGAATTGACTCCTGGTTTGGCGGAACAAGTGTTAAATGCGGCAGTGGCGGAAAATTTACCGATTCGAGTCATCCAGGGTGATATCCTCGACCCCTTGGTGAGAATGCGACCCGCTTATTACAAATTTGCAATTGTGGCGGAAGTGGTGTCTCACTTCCGGGATAACGATCAAGTCCGCTTACTCTTGGCGAAAATGTGCGATGTTATCCAAGGTAGCGGTCTGTTGCTGTTCAACCTCTTCTTAGCTGTGGATGGATATGAGCCAAACGATCGGGTGCGGGAAATGTCACAGGTAGCGGCATCGTATATCATGACGCGATCGGAGCTGAAGCGAGCGATGGAGGACTTACCTCTGGAAATGCTGTCAGATGAGTCTGTGCTTGATTATGAGCGCGCTCACCTTCCGCAAGAGGCATGGCCCCCAACTAATTGGTTTGTATCCTGGACGAGCGGACGTGACGTGTTTCCCATCCAAGAAACCCCTCCGATGGAGCTGCGTTGGATTCTCTGTAGACGGTACTAACGGAATACAAGGTTGTTGCCCTTTTTGGGTTGGTAAGGATAAGGATCGATGCTAAAGCTTGCACAGAAAAATAAAATTTTGCTAAGTGTTGGAGCCGGACTACTAGCGCTAGTCGCTGGAGCAACGCTGTCAGTCCCGCAATTAACCAGTTGGCTGGAGAAATTAACCCCGAACGGTCAGTCCCCCGATAAAACCCTTTTGAATCCGGGGAGCCAATCCAAGAATTCTGTTTTGCCATTGGCGTCACTACCGGCGGCACAGCGGGGCGCACAACTCGAAGCGATCGCCAATGGCACCCCATCCCCAGAACGCAATCGCGCCCGCTATCTGTTGGCGAACGATTCGCTCCAACAACAGCAGCCTAAAAAAGCGATCGCGTCTTTGGAAGGATTGGAGGCAGACTATCCGGTTCTTGCCCCTTACGTCGCCCTGAAACGCGCCCAAGCTTACCAACTTGCCGGGGACAAAGCAAAAGCTACCGCAGCTTGGCAGAATTTACTCGAAAGTTATCCCGATAATCCGGTCGCCGCAGAAGCGTTGTTTGTGTTGGGGCAAACGAATCCTAAGTATCGAGAACAAGCGATCGCTCAGTTCAAAAGCCATCCGCGCACCCTGGAAATTGTGCGTTCTTCCCTGAGTAAGAATCCCAATCAACCCAGATTACTCTTACATTTAGCCAAAAATGCTCCAGGCGACCCCGGCATTCTCCCGATTCTGGATCGGCTGGTGACTTTGCAGGAAGCGGCGCTCAAACAGCAAGGTACAGGGCTACTCAAGCCAGAAGATTGGCAAGCGATCGCTTATAGCTATTGGGAAAACGGTCAGTACCGCAAAGCCGGACAAGCCTACGCCAAAGCCCCCCGCACCTCCCTCCACGCCTACCGCATTGGGCGCGGACTCCATCTGGGCGAGAAACGAACGGAAGCGAAAATTGCTTATCAACAGATGATTCAGCAATTTCCCGATGCCAAAGAAACCGGACTCGCTTTGAGGCGTCTGGCTTCTTTATCATCCCAGCCACCGGAAGCGATCGCCTATCTCGACATCGTCATCCGCAAATTTCCCGACGAAGCCGGTGAGGCACTCCTCGCCAAAGCCGAAATCCTCGATCGTCTTAACAGCGACAAATCAGCCGCAGAAGCTCGTCAATTGCTCCTGACTAAACATGGCAGTTCCGATGTCGCGGCAGAATACCGCTGGAAAGTCGCCCAAGCCAAGGCGACTCTAGGGGATTTCTTAGGGGCTTGGCAATGGGCGCAACCAATCGCCAACCAAAACCCCAATCATATATTGGCTCCCAGAGCTGGCTTTTGGGTCGGCAAATGGGCCGCCAAACTAGGGCGTCAGCAGGATGCAAAAGCCGCTTACGAACACGTCCTGGCAAAATACCCCCAGTCTTACTATGCGTGGCGATCTGCCGTCTTGTTGGGCTGGGACGTTGGTGACTTTACCACCGTGCGTCAATTGTCCCCGCAGGTGGTGCGACCTGACGAGCATCCCATCCTACCTGCCGGGTCTGAAACGTTGAAGGAATTGTACCAGCTCGGTCAAAAATGGGATGCTTGGACGCTCTGGCAGGCAGAATTTCAGAACCGGATGCAGCCAACCGTTGCCGAACAATTTACTAACGGCATCATGCAGGTGGGATTGGGCAACCACCTGAAAGGAATGAACCTGGTCTCGACTCTAGAAGACCGAGAAACACCCGAAGAGCAAGCGGAATACAAAGCAATCCGCAAACAACCAGTTTACTGGCACACCTTGTATCCGTTCCCGTTCTTGGAAATTATCGAAAACTGGTCGCAACAGCGCCAGCTCAATCCCCTGCTTGTCACCGCCCTGATTCGGCAAGAGTCCCGATTTGAGCCAAAAATTCGTTCGGTTGCGGGTGCAGTTGGCTTAATGCAGGTCATGCCCGGAACCGGCAAATGGGTGGCGGATAAAATTGGCGTCAAGCAATTTAACACCGAAAATCCCAACGATAACGTGAAGCTGGGTACCTGGTTTTTAGATTTTACCCACAAGGAATACAACAATAATTCCTTGTTAGCGGTTGCCAGTTACAATGCGGGTCCCGGTAATGTATCGAAATGGCTAAAAGAGAAAGGGCCATCTATCGATCCTGATGAATTTGTCGAAGAAATTCCCTTTGAGGAAACTAAAGGCTACGTCAGACAGGTGTTTGGGAACTACTGGAATTACCTTAGATTGTACAATCCACAGGTTGCCCAGTTGGTCGCCAAATATTCGGATGGTCAGCCAACTGCACTCAAAAATTAATCAAAGACTTCTTGCAAAAATCTTTTAAATGGTGTAAAAGCAAAATTTTATTTAGCCTGCTCTCGTCTGGCTTTGTCATTTTTGCAAGAAGTTTCATATATCCTGAAAACTTGAAGAATTTTTAAGCATTTCTGGGCAGCTTCTAGCAGGTAATATCTGCGGCTATCCAGTGATTGCTGAAACATCCGCGTGTCTACTCTCTGTTGGGGGATTTTCTCCCAGATGTGAGGGGATAATATAAATTTTTCATGAATTTGTGTTAATCAATTTTGAACACTGTTGTTCTCATAGAAGCGATCGCTTGCTGCCTAAAATTTCCTCGCGCCCACTGACGGGGATCACTAATCTTCGGCTGTTCGCTTAAATCGATTATCCTGGTTTAGATAGAGTTCCATGTCAATGGCTGCTGAGTGAAGCAGTCAGCGCGGGAGCTTGTATCACCCAATAACCAGCGAATTCAAAGAGTTTTGCGCTTGTGCTTCATTCATTAATCGGGCACCAGCAGCGACTGCTTTGTAAGAGCTGTCTAATTTCAACGTTTATTGTTTAGTTCCATAAGCATGATGACCGCGAATCAGGCTACCGGAACCCAAGCGTATGATGGCACGGCTACCAACTTTAAAATTAGGCTCTCAAATCAGGGGCTGCAAAATACTCGCGATCTTCTCATCGCTCAAATTTAGAATGCTGGTCAATTCCATCGCTTCCTTAAATCATCCAAATGTCAGGGGATCTCCCTCAAGTGCAAACGCGGCGTGTCAGTCACGCTTTCCTTCCATTCTTTTTTCTCTAAAGGATTTTTACCTATTAGCGATAAAGAGTCAACGAGCCGCCAGTTACTAGAAGGATGGCTTGTCAATAATACGACCAGTTTGGTCTTCCATCTGGAAAAAGCAAATAACGAAATCGACGTTACTGAAATGCCAGATGGAGAGAGCAATGTCCGCCGCCAGGAGGTTACATGAGGAAGTCACGCTCGATTTTTGCTCGGAGAAAGTCACAGTTTAGTTTTTCTCGCCCCTATCAATCTAGACGGAGAAACAAAGTCGCGATCGCTGCGGGTGTGGGACTAAGCGCAATCCTGTTGGGAGCCACCTTTTTGCCAACTAAGTATGGCGTCTGGCTGGAAAAAGTAGTTGGCTGGGTGCCGATGCATGGGTACGGCAGTTTCTTGATGTCGGGAAATCAGATCGACAACTCTGCGATTGTGTCTTTAATCTCGCTACCCCCACAAAAGCGGGCATCACAACTAGAAGCGATCGCTACAGGGCCAAGATCCCTCGACCGCAGCCGCGCCCGTTATCTCCTGGCAAGCGATCTGATTGCCTCCAAACAGGGAGAAAAAGCACTGGAATGGTTAAAAGGATTAGAGTTTGAATATCGCGTCCTAGACGGACACATTGCTCTTCGGAGAGCGCAAGCTTACGAACTCACCGGCAACACCCGAAAAGCCAAGGCAGCTTGGGAAGGTTTGTTAAAACACCATTCTCAAGATCCCGTGTCAGTCGAAGCTTTATATGTGCTGGGGAAGACAGAACCGAAATATTGGGAAGAAGCCGTTGAGAAATTTCCCAGTCATCCCCGCAGCCTGGAAATCGCCCACGCCTTACTCAAAGACAATCCTAACCAAGCAAAATTGATGGTGTCGCTGGCAAAGTATGCCTTTGACACTCCAGGAATTACTTCAGTGCTAGATAAGTTGATAGGTTTGCCAGCAGAGCAACTCAAGCCAGAAGTATGGGAAGCGATCGCTTTAGGCTACTGGGGAAACCGGAAATACGGTCAAGCCAGTACTGCTTATGCCAAAGCCCCCCGCACCCCTCACAACGCTTACCGGGTCGCGAGGGGACTCGATCTCGCTGAAAAGAAACTAAAAGCCCTCCGCGCCTATAAAGAGGTGGTGCAAGACTTCCCCAATGCGAACGAAAGTGCTAACGCGCTCATCCAGATTGCCAAAATTGGTCCCGCTATCGAGGCGGTTCCTTATCTCGACCAAGTTATCAGTCAATTCCCCGACCGAGCTGGCGAAGCCATCCTATTAGAAGCGAAAATTCTCGATAGTCTTAAAAGTTCCGAATCCGCAGCTGCTGCGCGTCAATCATTACTCACCAAATATGGCAATACCGATGCAGCGGCAGAATATCGGTGGAAATTGGCTCAATCGAAGGCGCGTGGTGGAAATTACCAAGAGGCGCTGCAAATCGCCAAGCCGATCGCCACTCAGAATCCTGATAGCGAATTAGCTCGTCGGGCGGCTTTTTGGGTGGGTAAATGGTCAAACAAGCTGGGACGCAAGCAGGAGGCGAAAGCTGCTTTTGAGAACGTCGTGGCGAAGTATCCCCAGTCTTACTATGCTTGGCGGTCTGCCGTCATGCTGGGCTGGGATGTGGGAGACTTTAACAGCGTGCGTCAGAGAGATCCGAAAGTAGAATGGCCTGCCAAGCGACCGTCATTGCCCGTGGGTTCTGCTGCTTTACAAGAACTTTACCAAATGGGTCAAGGCAAAGATGCCTGGAGGCTCTGGCAAGCGGAGTTTGAAAACCGGGTCAACCCAACGGTGGCAGAACAATTTACCGATGGTTTGCTTCGGCTCAATATGGGAGACCACTTGCAAGGAATTGCTAAAATCTCCAGCTTAGAAGACCGTGAGAACCCGGAGGAGCAAGCACAGTACAAAGCTCTAACACAACAAATTGCTTACTGGCAGGCTTTGTATCCGACGCTTTATGTCGAAGCGATTGAAAACTGGTCTCAACAACGTCAACTCAATCCCTTGCTCGTGATCTCTGTCATCCGACAGGAATCCCGCTTTGAGCCAAAAATCCGTTCCACTGCCGGTGCGGTTGGCTTAATGCAGGTGATGCCGGAAACCAGTAAATGGGTTGCCGAAAACATTGGCCTCAAGAAATATAGCCTGGAAAATCCTAACGACAACGTTAAATTAGGCACCTGGTATCTGGATGAAATTCACGATCGCTACAAAAATAACTCCATGTTAGCGATCGCAAGTTACAATGCCGGTTCTGGTAATCTGTCAAAGTGGCTCCAAGGCAAAAAAGTCAGCGATCCAGATGAATTCGTCGAAGCCATTCCCTTTGATGAAACGCAGGGTTATGTCAAAAATGTGTTTGGCAACTACTGGAATTACTTACGCCTGTACAATCCGAAAATCTCCCAGCAGGTAGCAAAATACTCCGAAGGTCAGCCAACCGCATTCAAAAATTAAAAATTGGAATTTGCACTTAGGCGCGATTAAAGATCGCTTTTTAGGGAATTGGGAATTGGAAATTGGTAAAAACCCATTTTCGATGACCGATTCCCCATTACCAGCTTTTAAGAGTGGCGTTGATTTCCATTTCTGTGCTTTGTTCAATTTTTAAGGGTCGGTGAGCCATGCGCGATCGCACGGTACGGATGACCCGGATACAATAGTCAAGAAATCTTCAAATCAAACTTGACCGATGACGCTTCCTTCAGACGTCGATACCGCATCCCAGCTAAATCCAGGCCTGGAGCCGGAATCAGCGAACCGCAATCTAGAAGATGAATACCTTGATGAGCTGCCCGCTGAGATCGAGATGTCTCTATTCGACCATCTGGAGGAGTTGCGGCGGCGGATTTTCTATGCGCTGATTGCAGTTGCCTTAGGTGTTATTGGCTGCTTCCTGTTTGTCAAGCCAATTGTCCAACTGCTGGAAGTACCGGCGCAGGGCGTCAAGTTCCTCCAGCTGGCACCCGGAGAATACTTCTTTGTCTCCATTAAAGTTGCTGGTTACAGTGGCTTGCTCGTAGCCAGCCCCTTTATCCTGTACCAGCTCATCCTGTTTGTTCTCCCAGGACTCACTCGCCGCGAACGCCGCTTAGTAGGACCCGTTGTTTTAGGGTCGGGTGTCTTGTTTGTGGGGGGACTGGCATTTGCCTATGTAGCATTAATTCCAGCCGCTCTGAATTTCTTCATCAGTTACGGGGCAGATGTCGTCGAGCAGCTGTGGTCAATTGACCGATATTTTGAATTCGTGTTGCTGCTGATGTTTAGCACCGGATTGGCATTTCAAATTCCGATTATCCAGCTGCTACTCGGCTTTTTGGGAATTGTCTCTTCTGGGCAAATGCTATCTGGCTGGCGGTTTGTGATCCTGGGAGCAGCAATTTTGGGTGCCATCCTGACGCCTTCCACCGACCCCCTCACCCAAAGCCTCCTCGCAGGTGCCGTCTTGGGACTCTACTACAGCGGGATTGGCTTGGTTAAGCTCGTAGGGCGCTGAGATCGGCAAAATACGATGCAATCTAGACGAATTAATTTTTGAACTGCCTCCTATTCGACTCTCTGGAGTGCTGCTGTATTGGGAATCGCCCTGAATCGTTGCACTCGACGAACCTCAAGGGTGAAATGGCTGAGCTGAACATTTTCAATTTTGTCTTCAGAAACCTTTTCAGACGAAAATACCTTACAAAGCCGAGGGCGAATTGAAACCCTTGGCTTTGCCTTGTCTTGGCTGAAGCGAGCTTGCAAGAGGGTTCGTCTTACACCTTGCCCATGGATAATTGTGGTGCTGCGGTAAATTTCCATTCAGAAATTTACCCATTCTGCAATGAGTTCGTCAACGTTGATTTGAGAAGTAGGAGCTTCCCAAACCAAAAACCCTCATACATCAAAATCTTTTAAAAAATAATTGACAAAGCACTTGACAACAGGTGTCGCTATTGCGAATCAAAAGATAGTTTAGGTATGCAGTGAATGCGACAATAGTGCCAACAGGAAGCTGTCGTTCTATTGAGTGAGAATCGCACGCACAGCTCCTAAAACTGTTCGAGCATCCACTCCGAGGCTCGCTCGCCCAGGTCTAGGGGGATGCTGACTGCTTTACCGAGTCGAGGGCGATCGCGCGTTTGTTCAATATAATGTTGTACTTGGTCAGCTCCACCCCAAGCATGAAGATACTCGGCGACAGTCTCCAAGTGCGCTATGTAGTCTGCCTCCGACAGCGGAAAAGACGCCTGTTCTAAGTATTTCCACATTACCTGGAGGAAAATTTTGCCCTGAGTCCGCCTGATCTGGATATCGTATGAGCGTCCCCACTTGTCGATCAGGAGTTGGCGAAGGTCTTGTCCTGTCATAGTTTTATCGCAATTACTTTTCTTTACATTTCGTCATAAAGGGAGCGCTTCTTAAATTAATGATACGGTGCAAAAGAATGTAATAATACCCTTAGCAAGGCTGTAAACCTTTCTACAAAAGGGTTTGTGGCGAACAGGCTTGCGACTTGCTTGGTATATATTTATTAGGCAAGTTTTAACAAAATCTGGGACTTAGCCCAGGGTTGTTCACATAGCTATACACTCAGACGTTACTCATGGCTCAACTTTCTAGCTCGTCAGACGTTCCCGATATGGGGCGTCGTCAATTTATGAATTTGCTCACTTTTGGGACCATTACAGGAACAGCTCTGGGGGCACTGTATCCCGTTATTAAGTATTTTGTCCCCCCTTCGAGTGGTGGAACGGGTGGTGGTCTAACTGCCAAAGATGCCATCGGCAACGATGTCATTGTGAGTGATTTTTTAGCTAATCATAATCCAGGCGATCGCACCTTGGTTCAAGGCTTCAGAGGCGACCCCACCTACATTGTCGTGACCGAGGAGAAAACCATTGACAATTACGGCTTAAACGCCGTCTGCACCCACTTGGGTTGCGTTGTTCCTTGGAATTCTGGTGAGAACAAGTTTATGTGTCCCTGCCACGGTTCCCAGTATGACAGCACCGGCAAGGTGGTACGGGGACCAGCACCGCTGTCTCTGGCACTGGTTCACGCTACCGTGGCGGAGGACAAGGTTACATTAACGCCTTGGACGGAAACCGACTTCCGTACCGGCGAAAATCCTTGGTGGACATAAGGTCATTAGTCATCGGTACTTAGTTATCAGTCATCAGTTAGTCGTCATGGGTCATCGGTTGTTTGTAACCGACCAAAAACGAAGGATAAAAACGAAGGACAAAAACTAAGAACGAAACCTAAGGACAAAGAACTGATAGATATTGTTTGAAATTCGACCCAGAATCCCTTCTTGAGAGATGAGAAAAGTTTCTTTATCGGCGATATCCAAAATAGGCAAACAGGCGATTTGCAAAACCGTCCTGGTTGCGATCGCCACCGTGTCAATATTCCTCGCCAGCGATCTAGTCCTTCCCCAATCAGCCAGTGCCTATCCCTTCTGGGCACAGCAAACCTATCCTGAAACCCCTCGCGAAGCAACGGGGCGGATTGTGTGTGCCAACTGTCACCTCGGTGCCAAACCCACACAAATCGAAGTTCCTCAATCGGTTCTCCCAGACACCGTCTTTGAAGCCGTCGTAAAAGTTCCTTACGACACCAACACGCAGCAAGTGCAAGCGGATGGTAGCAAAGGTCCCTTGAACGTGGGTGCTGTGTTAATGTTGCCAGAAGGCTTCAAAATTGCCCCCGAAGATAGAATTCCTGAAGAAATGAAGGAAAAAATTGGGGAACTCTACTACCAACCCTACAGCGAAGACAAAGAAAATATTGTCATTGTTGGTCCCATTCCAGGCGATCAATATCAGGAAATTATCTTCCCCGTTCTGTCTCCCAATCCACAGACCGATAAGAAAGTTTTCTTCGGTAAATACGCGATTCACGTGGGTGGCAACCGGGGTCGCGGTCAGGTTTACCCCACAGGTGAAAAGAGCAACAATTCCGTCTATAGCGCTTCCGTAGCGGGTCGCATCACTTCCATTACCCAAGCTGAAGAAGGTGGCTCTGAAGTCACCATTCAACCAGCAGAAGGCAATGCAGTTGTTGATACAATTCCCGCCGGTCCAGAGCTAGTTGTCTCCGAAGGGCAGGAAGTCAAAGCTGGCGAAGCGCTGACCTCCAATCCGAACGTCGGTGGATTTGGTCAAATGGACGCCGAAATCGTTTTGCAAAGCCCCACCCGGATCAAGTGGTTGATGGCATTTATTGCTGCAATCATGTTGTGTCAAGTCTTGCTAGTCCTGAAGAAGAAGCAAGTTGAAAGAGTGCAAGCTGCTGAGATGAATTTCTAAGCTTAGCATTGTGCTGAATCGTTATTAGACAGGCAAAATGCCTGTCTTTTTTTGCGCTCAAAAATAACGTACTTGCAAGCCTCCTCTACCTTTGCAACTTTATGGAGTAGGGAGGTTTCGGTCATCCCAGGCTATAGCACTGCATACCCTGTGCTTGGCTAAGGCGATCAACCTAATAAAGTTTCAAACCCAAAGCAAATTAGGATTATTTAAATACACCTTCTTGTTCATCCTCAAAGATATATTCATAGTCAAAAACTAAAGAGTTGAGATGTCGAATAATTGTAAAACCAAAATGAGTAACTAAATCCGTATTAAAAGTAGCGATGACTAGCTGTATTAACTTCTTCTCACTAATCACAGGTTTTTGTACGAAATAATTACGTTTGTCAAAAAATCGGCTTTTAGGGCTAGGAACAACGATTGCATTAATTCGATGAGCATGTTGAATGGGTTTTATATAAGTATTTAAAAACTCTTCTTGATTAATTTGTAGCTGGTATAGTCTTTCATGCTGCAACCAGCTCATTTTAAACATCATTTTAATCAGTTCAAAACCCAAGATGTAGTTAAATACGTTGTTGCGTTCTTCTGAACTTAGAACCAGCCGCAGAGCTGATTCTAAGTACAATTCTGGCTGCCTACTTACATCTTGAGCTGAATGAATATAAAACTGTCTAATATAACTTCTTAAAACTGATTCATTTAAGTCTAACTTAAGGTGAAATTGTGTTAAATAGTCTTGGACCCGTTGCTGAGTATTTTTGTCTTGAAGTCTTTTGGCAACTAAGCCAGTAGCCGTATAATCATCCAGAAATTCGGCTTGCATTTCTGGAGTAGCCGCACACATTAGATGACACAATGACAGCACATAACGGCGCTGGCTCCAAGGCAAGCTTTCGGCCCATTTTTTGGCTTCGGGCGGGAGTTTATCAAGAATACTTTCTGATTCTCCAAGTTCAAACATCGCCGCTATTTGAGAGATTTGTTCAGTCATAACCAGAAAGAGTTATCAGTAAGTATACAAACCTAATCATCAAGAAATTCAAACAACCGAACAATTCTTAAGTTGAGTTGAAAATTAATTTTTTAAATTTATTTTTACCTGCCTATTTAGTTACTTGGAGTTCCTAATTTTCATGAATCTCGTCTCTTGTACCAGGAAACGTTTCCTGCAACGTTTAGCCTGCCAGGAAAGAGAAGTAATTCTCCGCTTTGATTACAAGGGAAAGAAGCTGAGGGGTGAGTTTTTCAGATGCAAGCGATGAGGCAATCAAACTTAAACTTATTGATGCTGACGTAGCGCTACAGAATCTAGTCCGGGCAGAGAAGTCGTATCCCTGGTTGCACGCCTTGTTGTTCATCAAAGCTGCAACGCTAGTGCGTGCCTCTTTCCCGGCGCTGGTTCGTTCTCGAAAATTCCACTGTTTCGTCATGGCTAGCAGCGATCGCAGGAGAGAAATTTAGTATCGTCTCCCTCCTAGGATTCCCAGATCAAAAGCCTGACTAACACTCAACAGACAAAAACGCACGAGATTCGTTCCCCAATCTTCGCTTTTTGAAGCAGACTGGGGCGATGAGAGCGATCGCGCACAAGCGTTAGTAAAGTCTGTCAGCCTTGTATCGAACTGGCAATTTTTTTAATTGCTTCTACGTCAATATCAAATTTTTGGGTGATTTTTTCAATGACTTGGGATTCTGCTGGCGTCACTGCGCTATCTAGTTGGGAGATTGTATGGCACTGAGCTAACAGCGGCAACGCATAGTCCCGATTGAGTTGATCTAGAAGCGTATCTAAAGGCTGTTGTTGATTGATGTTATTGGCGATCGCTTCTAGAGAAGCAGGGCTAAGTTTGGCAGCTTGTAACGACGGTAAGATATCTTCCCAAGATTTGCCCGGATGACTCGCCACGATGATATGAACCAGAATCCGATCCATAATCGCTTGTTGCGCGATCGCAGTTTCTAAATACTTCTCGCTTGCTGCCTGAGACTCTACCAGCTTTTCCGTCGATGCCTCAGAATGCAACTGTACCTCATAAAAGCGACAAGCCGCATACCCCAGCGCATAGATCATCGTCGCATTCGCGCTAGCACCGATTGCCGCACCTGCTACTGGCGTCGCTTTTAACAAACCCAAACCCGCCTTAATTGCACGAGAACCGCCCAAAGACAAACCAAAGATTCCCAGCACTTCACCCTTACGCGCGGGATCTTTCAAATCTAATCCATAAGCCGCCGCAATCTGATAAACCATCTCCGACTGCAAAAGCGTCGTTGCTGCCAAATCAACCGTCAGCAACGCCAATGCTGCTCCCGGCAACAAGCTAGTCGCCAGTCCCATCCCGCCTCCATAAACCGCTTTCTCCATCATCAGACGATGGGCAATCTGATTCGGTTTTTCGTCGGGATACTTTTGCTGTAGCTTTTGAACATCCGCTTCAGCTTTTACGACATCAACTTGATTGATAATCCCCAGTAACCAATTCGTGGGTAAAGCCTTCGTGACGTGCCGCAAAAATGGGTTGTCGCCCACAAAATTCACTGCACGCCCTGCACCTTGTGTGGTTTGTTCGAGCAATTTTTGCGCTTGTTTTCCCGCCGCTTGGGCTACCCCAGTCGTCGTTGTCGCCACAGCTTTACCTGTCTGGAAGGCGGTGTTACCAACTGCCATGCCGACTCCGGCTACTGTTTTCGCCACTGCTTGCCCAGCAGTCGTAACTGAATCGAAGAACGATGGCTTCTTAACATCCGTGGATTGCGTTAAAGATTCCGCATGGTCTGTTTTTGAGTCAGAAGTTGAGGAGTTTGCTTCTGTCTCTTCAGACACGATTCCCGGCTTGTCATCCATCGTTTAATTCCTATTGCCCGGTGGGTTTATCTGCGAGCATATCTCACTCAAATTCGATTCCGCCTGTATCGGGGGAAAGAAAAACCGCGAGCTTTCAACCAGATTTAAGTCCCCGAAAGGGATTTAAATCTGGTTGGGCAACGCGATCGCCTTCTATCCCCCTCTATGGCAGAAGAGAGATTGCTAGCGCTTTCTATCGATCTTTAGCGGGCGCGAGGCAGATTGGCAGCAGGAGACACCTGCAAAATCCGGCTGTCTAGCTTGCGAACCACATCTCCTACCTGCACCGCGGGCTTTTTCCCATTGACGTACATCACCGCTGTTAGCGCTCCTGTCGAATTTCGGCGAAAAGCAGCGATATCCATCCGCACAGGTTGCTGTTGTATCTTCAGAGCCAGCGTCATCCCACTAGAAGCATTCCCCAAGTTATTCAGTTCCGGCAGGGGTTTGTATTCTACAACTTCTAGTCCCTGGTATGCTTTGAGTCTCTCCCGCAGTAGGCTCAACATCTGTTGTTGCTTCTGAGGGTTCTGCATTTCTTGCAGACCCGCATCAAAATTAGCTTGTTCGGGCTGATTTGGCATATTTCCAGTGAAGCCCAAAACGATTTGGTAGTTCTCCGGATTAACGAAAGCAAAGAAGTTCTCCGGCTTCATGTTCGCTTGCGTAAGCTGTTGTCTGAGAACATCCAATTTGGAGGCAATCTCAACGGCTACATCCGGTGGGAGTTCCTGAAACCCAGCAGGCAAATCTTCTAAAGTCAGCTTTACCTCAGACGACGCTGGTTGAGTGGTCGGTGCTGGGGAGGCTGCCGGGGAGGCTTCTGAAGCTGGTGCGGATGGAGCGACTTTTGGTTCTGGGGCGGGTGTTTGGACAGGTGCTTCTTGGGCAACAATAAGGGGAGTGGCGAACGTAGATTGAAAAGAGCCACCAACGCAAAGAGCGCCGGTTAACAGGCTAAGTGTCAAAGTTACTTTTTTTAGCACAGGTTGAACTTTACGCTGATTTCAAAACAGAGCAGGCAAATCGATCGTCAATTACCAGGATAGGCGAACCACCACCGGAACTTATTGGGAATCCCCGCCGAATGCTGACTCGCTTTCGCCGTAAAATCTTAAAATAAATTCAATTTTGCCCAGCCTG
Organism: Trichocoleus sp. DQ-U1; assembly: GCF_039961925.1. Lineage (NCBI taxonomy): Bacteria > Bacillati > Cyanobacteriota > Cyanophyceae > Leptolyngbyales > Trichocoleusaceae > Trichocoleus > Trichocoleus sp. DQ-U1. Next base: position 27,336 of record NZ_JAMPKB010000059.1, read on the forward strand.
CTTCAATTTCATGTCCATCTAAGACCCCAGAATTACTATGCCCATCGGCTATCTTGCTCTTGTTCTCCATGCCCACCTGCCCTTCGTGCGGCATCCTGAAAGTGACTACGTTCTGGAAGAAGAGTGGCTGTTTGAAGCCATCACCGAAACCTACATTCCTCTGCTGCACGTATTTGAAGGCTTAAAGCGGGACGGCATTGACTTCAAGATCACCATGAGCATGACACCGCCTTTGGTGTCGATGCTGCGCGATCCGCTACTGCAAGAGCGCTACGATGACCACTTAGCGAAACTGGAAGAACTCGTTGAACTAGAAGTTGAGCATAATGCGAATAACGGTCATATTCGCTATCTTGCCGAACATTACGTTCATGAATTTAGCGAGATTCGTCAAACCTGGGAACGCTATGACGGCGACTTGGTAACGGCGTTTAAGCAATTTTTAGATAGTAACAACCTGGAGATCATCACCTGCGGCGCAACGCACGGCTACCTGCCGCTGATGAAGATGTATCCTCAGGCAGTCTGGGCACAAATTCAGGTCGCAGTAGAACACTACGAGCAAAACTTTGGGCGTCCTCCTAAAGGGATTTGGTTGCCGGAATGCGCCTATTATGAAGGGTTAGAGCGGATGCTCGCTGATGCGGGATTGCGCTACTTCCTGACGGATGGACATGGTATTCTCTACGCCCGTCCCCGTCCCCGCTTTGGCTCTTATGCACCCATCTTTACAGAAACCGGAGTTGCTGCCTTTGGTCGAGATCACGAGTCTTCCCAACAGGTGTGGTCTTCGGAAGTAGGCTATCCCGGTGCGGCGGAATATCGGGAATTTTACAAAGATTTGGGCTGGGAAGCGGAATACGAATACATTAAGCCCTACATCATGCCCAACGGTCAGCGGAAGAATACGGGCATCAAATATCACAAGATTACTGGGCGCGGTTTAGGGTTGGGCGATAAGCAACTTTATGACCCTTATTGGGCGCGGGAAAAGGCTGCTGAACACGCTGCTAACTTTACCTATAACCGAGAGCGGCAAGTTGAGCATTTGCACCACATTATGCAGCGTCCGCCAATCATCGTTTCGCCTTACGATGCGGAATTGTTTGGTCACTGGTGGTACGAAGGTCCTTGGTTTATCGATTATCTGTTCCGCAAGTCTTGGTATGACCAAGGCACGTATCGGATGACGCATTTGGCTGATTATTTACAAGAGAATCCTACGCAGCAAGTCTGCCGTCCTTCTCAGTCGAGTTGGGGTTATAAAGGCTTCCACGAGTATTGGCTGAATGAAACGAACGCATGGATTTACCCGCACTTGCATAAGGCAGCAGAGCGGATGATCGAGCTGGCGCGGCGGGAACCAGCGGATGAGCTGGAGTGGAAAGCGCTTAATCAAGCGGCGCGGGAAGTGCTGCTAGCACAATCTTCTGACTGGGCGTTTATTATGCGAACCGGAACGATGGTGCCTTATGCAGTGAGAAGAACGCGATCGCACTTGATGCGTTTCCACAAACTCTACGACGAAATCAAAGATGGCAAAATCGACAGCGGTTGGCTAGAAAAAGTGGAGGAAATTGACAACATCTTCCCCGAAATCAACTATCGCGTCTATCGACCTCTTTAATTCAATTAAAAATTACCAGGGGCTGCCGACTAAGGTAAAGGCAGCCCAATAGTAGGGGTGCGATAGATTCACGTTCTGAATTCCTGCCAGTTCTGGCGGCAGGGATATCTCCCCTCTGGAACTGTACAACTGACCATTTTGCAGACGTACTTTCCCTTGCAACATCCCTATCTGAGCTTGCCTGAGCGCCTCTGCTTTAATCGGCGCAGTTTTCAGTTGCCGATAAAACTCTGTCATCAGCGCTAAGGTTCCTTCATCGCTAACAGACCACAAACTGGCGACAGCAGACTTCGCTCCAGAGTTAACTGCTAACCCCGCAAAGCCTAATTCTGCTTGTTTATCGCCGAGAGCAGTTCTGCAAGCACTTAGGACTAACAGTTCCACGGGTGGAGAGTTCCACCGTAATTGCCGCATCTTATCCAGTGTTAGTTTCGCGTCCCATAACTGAACGTAGGAGTTGCTCGGTTCTCCCGGCTCGAAGAAAGCATGAGTCGCCAGGTGAATAATTTTATAAGGTTCTGAAGCGCGTTGCGATTGCAGATTCGCCAGGGTGAATTGTTGGTTTAAGAAGAATTTACCCTGCCATAGCTTTTGCGCGATCGCAGATAACTCCACTGGCACCGCAGGCAAGGGAGTTTGCTCCTTGAATTTTGACGCACCCATCGCCAGAACTTGCGAATTCTTTAGAGAGACATAGAGGGTATCTGTCAATTTGAAGGCAGGAATGCGCCCAATATTATACTTTTCCACCAGAAACTTTTGCCCATCATGGAAAGCTGCCAGCGGTATAGTCCGCAGACCAGCACCCACACAAAAGATTAGCGTGTCTATCTTATTTGTTTTTAAATCTGCCTCTAGTGGCGCAATAATCCACTGATATAACTGCTGCGCTGCTGGCAGATAGCGGGTACTATTCCGCTGTCTGGGATCTACGATATTTTCTCTAAACTTTGCCGCTTCTTTGAGCAGGATTTCACTCTTTGCTTCCGGGATGCGCTTGTGAATCGGTTGATTCCCCGGAGTAATCAACACCAGTTCTAGTTGTTTGGCTCTAGGCACTACATAAATTAGAGCAGGCTTTTGACCCGTTTGAACCGCGATTTTGCCTAGAGTATCGGCGACATCCTTTGCTGTAATTGACTCGTCGGAGAAATTGAGCCGAAAGTAATCTTCATATTGTTTTTCCCACGTTTGCTCAATTTGCGGCACTATCTCCGTTAAATTTTCTCGGTCGAAAGCATTGTCTAATTTGGTGGGGGTAGCAGCTTGTGCCAGAAGAATCTTCCCTTCCGCACCAGATACGGTGGCAGTAGTATTGGGTGCTGGAATGATTGCTTGTGCCTGTACCCGTTCTGTGCTGATTCCCACCAGGTGTAGTACTGCTAGCAACAAGCTAACACTACTCACGATTGATTTCATAGCGGCCTCGCTAATTTTGAGATGACTGGAAGATTAAGCTTAAGCGATGCACTTCACGAGTAGATATAGATAGTGTTAGCGCATATTTTTTCGAGTAACAGCAAAGACAGCCAAAGTTCTACTATTTGGGAGCATTTCAATTGTAAAAATTTACATGGAAGGGGTTCTATCCTCTCTTTAAGCATCGGAAATAGGATTTCTCCCTTCCCTTCTCTCTCTATTCCCTCGTTTTCCGGAGAGAAGATAAGAAATATAGCAACATCTGAGTTGCGTAGATGCCACTCTCCGGGACACGGCAATACCGTATCCCTAGCTCATTCCAGCCTAAGTTTGAAAAAAACTGGTAAATTCTTAATCTATCGCCGAACAATTTGGTGCAATTGTTCCACTTCATCTAAGATTTTATCCATTCCGGCTTCGGCAATGCCTTTGACGTAGTTAATTTTGATTTCTTCTAACATATCTACAAGTAAAGATTCGATTTCCTTAAAGTTGTCTTTTTTCTGTAATTCCACCTCTAAAGCTTTTCCAAAGTTATCAATTAACCGAGTCGTTAATTCTGTCCCGACTGGATCTTCAACTGCTTTCAGGGCGTTGCTGTAAGCAGTTTGAGATAAATTTTTAGCGAGATTTTCACTAATCTGGCTAGGTAAACGGCTCAAACCCGGAATATTTTGGAATTGCTGAAAAACCGGAAATTGATTGAGACTACTTTCTAGACTGTGATGTACTAAAGCTTCTAAATCAGGCTGAATTTTGGGGAGAACATTATGGACACTGAGGTTAATCAGGCGGGTTGCGATCGCTTGCACCTCATTAGTGTTATTGATCTTAATATAGGGGCGGCTATTCCCCGGATGAAACAGCCTGCGTGCGAGATCGCCGCGTTGAATCGCTCCTTGCATTTGGTTAATTACCTGTATCCCCATAATTTCAGTCAATTCTTCAGCGAAGTTAGCTACAAAATCATGGTTAATTTGCTGCCGTACAGGCTCAAAATTTAGTAATTCAGATTGATAGAGGCGAACCATTACCGGAATGACTCGCAGCCACCGCCACAAGGGTAGCAGCAAAAACAGGTCATACCATCGCCGCAGCATTCCCTGTAGCCAGCTAAAGTTAGGATATTGGCGTCTGATATAGAAAGTGCGAACCAAAAATTCTAGAGCGAATAAAATTGTAAACGGTAAGTCAAGCAACCAAAATTCATCAAAAAATTTTCCATTGATTCCCAAACTGCGATAGTAGTTAGTCTGAATCAGAGGGCGAGTTTCTGTATTAAAGAAGTTGAGTTCTTGCTGCCAACCGGCTTGGGAAAGATAAGCTTGACTCCAAAATTGATTAAAGGCTTGATGGGCAGATTCTTTCCCCACGCGATCGCGCACTTGATTCTTAATTTTTTCTAAAGCACCGCTTTTCTTCGCCAGCGCAAATGGATTATCCTCAATCATTTCATTACTGCGGCTACGCAAGTCCTGTAGCAAGCTTTCTACCTCTGCTGACTCTAGCCCAGTCTGCATCACTTGCTGTTCCAGTTCGTTCACCCGATTGAGATAAGCCTGTGTTTCTCGATGCGGTTCAATTCCTTTAATTGGATCGTACACCTGAATCAGACTGGGAATTTCCCGAAGGTAGAAATCACGCCAGGGGATGTAACTTAGGTCAAACAACACTAAAACAAAGTTGATCGTGGCAATGATTGCCATCAATCTCTCAAACCAGCGGTGGCGGCGGACTGGAGGCTTTCTAATCGCGAGTGTTGATTGCATAAGTCTGTACAGTGAGTCTATTCCTTAAAAAAGTATGGAATTCTCTCGGAAAACTCGCAATCTATACTAAGAAAGTTGACGAATTGGTAATACTTTGGCTGCCATCAGGCAAGATGAATCCGGTTCATCGGGCTTTATTATACTTAAAATTCCTCATAAATCCGGGATGATTGGGGGGTTAGGGGAAACCTCCAGCATCGTGTTAAAAAAGAGTATTGTTATGATTCAGCGATAGTGTACGGAAGGGCTGTTCGCATGAAACGGTATGCCACAATGATTCTGTTTTTGGTTATTCCAGTTTTCGACACAGCCAAATTCAGCGTCTGAGACGAGGCGGAAGTGACACTTATCACAAACCTGGACAAAAGTTGTCACATTTGGGCAACCCTTTCATCACAAATCTCCATTAATCAATCGCTAATATTGAAGACATCCGCGATTTTTCAGCCAGTTATAAGTGAGGGGAAGGCTATGAAAATTATCTTAACAATTCGGTGGTTAGTTCAAATAATTGTTTTGCAATTTATTACTTTGTGCGTGGCATCCATACTGCTGCTTTGGTTTGCCAGATCCGGCTGGTAATCAGTATCCTGCTATAACTCTGTCAGCGAGTCTAGAATGGGCTTAGTAACGATTTCCTTTTGCCAAATATGGGCACCACTCTAGGCACACTTTTAGTTTTCTTTTTCGTTCTAGCAGCTTCTGGACTTAAACTAGATCGAGAATACGAACGCGGCGTCATCTTTCGACTGGGTAGAACAAAGGGCGTTATGGGGCCAGGGATGTATTGGATTATTCCCTGGATCGATCAAAAAATGCAGATCGATGTCCGTACCAAAACGGTAAATATTGAACCCCAAGAAACTGTTACGGCGGACAGCGTGACGATTAAAGTAAATGCTGTTCTTTATTACCGAATTCTTGACCCGTCAAAGGCTATCAATCGGGTTGAAGATTACAATATGGCGGTTTACCAAATCGCCTTGACGACTTTACGGAATGTGGTTGGTCAAAATATCCTGGATGATGTCTTACAAAGCCGCGATAAGATTAACACCAAAGTCCAAGAAATAGTCGATGAAATCACAGAACCTTGGGGGATTGTGATTGAACGGGTGGAAATGAAAGACGTGGAAATTCCCCTAGCGATGCAACGGGCAATGGCAAAAGAAGCGGAAGCTATTCGAGAAAAACGAGCCAGGCTCATTAAAGCAGCGGCAGAACAGGAAGCTTCAATTAAGTTAGCAGAAGCTTCGCAAATGATTATGAAGAACCCCGCTGTATTAGAGTTGCGGCGTCTACAAATGCTGACAGAAATTGGGGCAGAAAATAATACGACGACAGTGATTATGATGCCGTCCGATATCATTCAAGCAGCAAAGAATTTGACCACTGGAATCTCGAATGGCAATCAAGCCGAGGTACGTCCTTTTCAACCAGAGGTCATTTTTACCGAGAAGCCAGTTCCGGATGACGCCCTCTAAGCCCTGTCATTAGCTGCAAAGCAAAGGTCTTAACGGGACGAATTCGTCGCAGCATCCATAAACCTACGCGGCGAATTGCCACGACTGGCAACCAATTATTAGAAAACATCCGATCGAGGAAATCGGTAAAACCTAAAATGGTCAGGTTTTCTTGTTTACGCCAGTGTTCGTAACGTTTAAGTACCTGTATATCCCCGATATCTTCCCCTAAATTATGGGCAGATTTTAAAACTTGAGCGATCGCTGCTGCATCCCGAATCCCCAAATTCATGCCTTGTCCCGCTACCGGATGGCAACAATGGGCAGCATCGCCAATCAGGGCGAGTCGGGGAAGCGTGTAGCGATCGCTTTGCATCAATTGCACCGGGAAAACATAGCGATCGCCTTCTAGTTCTAGACGCCCCAACAGTCCAGCAGTGCGTCGTTCCAGTTCCGCCAAAAACTCTTTTTCGTCAATTTCCTTCAAAGCTTTCGCTTCTGTATGCGGGGCAGTCCAAACAACTTGGCAGCGGTTCCCCGGTAGCGGTAGAACCCCCATCGGGCCACTCGGCCAAAAGCGTTCGTAGGCGATATTCTGGTGGGGTTTTTCCGGTTTAATCGTTGCCACCACACAGGATTGCCAGTAATGCCATCCTTGAGTGCGGATACCAGCGGCTTCGCGGATGGGCGATCGCGCCCCATCCGCCGCTACCAGCAAGCGCGTTCTGATTTTGGATGTTTGCTTCCCCTGATCGCCCCCGCTGTTTGAGGGGGGATTGGGGGGGATCTCCGAGGCTTGAGAAGATTGAATTTTAGAGTGGGGGATCTCCCCTCTGACAGCAATTTCGATCTCTACCGCGTCAGCTTGATAGTCTGCACTTACCACTTCCGCCGGACACAACCAAGACACATTCGGGCAATCTCTCAAGCTATCCTGCAAAGCCGTCAGCAGCACCCGATGTTCCGCCCCATACCCTAGCCTTTCTGTCCCTAAATCTTGGGGAGAAAATTGCACGATGCCAGGATAATCGGCGTCAGATAAGCGAATTTGTTGAAATGCATTGATTTGAGGCAGTATTTTATCCCAAACCCCCATACCCTCGAAAATGCGCCCCGACATGAGGGAGATGGCATAAGCGCGTCCGATGGCAACAGCAGCAGACTGGGGCGATCGCTCAATTAACGCTACCCGCAGCCCAGAATCTTTTAAGGCACAAGCGAGAGTTGCCCCAATAATTCCACCGCCCACAATTGCTAAGTCGTAGTCAAAGCCTTGCTGGGCTGCCGATGTCTGCGGCGACGAAATTGTTTGAACGGTCTGTTCCAGCGCCATTGTTAACAAAATTAGTCAAAACAATAAGAATATTTACTATTGTGACGCGAACAGATGGAGCAATCAAGTTGAGAAGCGCGATGTTTAGTAAACAACCGAATCCCCATGCTCTTTCTTTGCCCTTGGTGGCTGGGGATTCGGTTTTTGGACGCCAACAAGTATTGGGTTAACCTCAGTTCGGGTTAAGCTGATTGAACCAAAGCCCACTCTAAACGGAGTGATGGTTTCTTGGGTTGATGACAGTAAGCAATTAAACCACACAAGATATTGACCATAAAAT
>NZ_JAMPKB010000060.1:0-34475 GCF_039961925.1 Trichocoleus sp. DQ-U1
TTTTCAGGACGTTATCGCAATCGCAGGCAGAGATTTGGTTTGCGCTTAAACCTAATTGCTGGCTTGCTGAACTACGAACTGGCACATGCCTCCTGATTCATGCAGGAGGTCTATTGTTTGTATAGCCCCATTCAAGCTGAGGGCATAATCACAATACAGACAATTTAATATTATGCACAAGCACAAGCAAAACTCAGGAAAATCTACCTCTTCTAACCAGCGCCAAGCGATTCGGAAAGGATACGAACAATATAGCGTCCAAGGTTTCTACGAACAATTTGGAGATGAATACCGAAATCCTCAAGAATCCGCCATTCAAAAAGTTTTGCAACTTGCAGCCAGTCAGTGGCAGCTAGATTTTCACAAAGTATTAGACTTAGCTTGTGGCAGCGGCGAAGTAACTTTAGCGCTGCAAAGTTTAGGATGTACCAACATTGATGGCATCGATCCCTATACCTACAACGCCTATTTAAATCGCACGGGTAAAGAAGCTGAACCCTATACTTTTGAGGACATTGCCTCTGGAATTCTCAACAACCGGCATTATAGTTTGATTGTGTGCAGCTTTGCGATGCATTTGCTGCCAGAGTCACGTTTGCCGATCGTCGTTTACCAACTAGGTCTAATTGCCCATTCAATGATAATTATTACCCCAAACAAGCGACCTCACTTGAAGCCAGAATGGGGATGGCTTTGTTTAGATGAAATCATGTGTAGCCGCGTGCGATCGCGGCTTTATCAGCGCACTTATGGACAAGGAGAGTAAGGCATTGCTCACCCTCCCCCCAACCTAGTTCCTCACCGTTGTTTCTCGCAGCAATTGTTTAACGGTTCCGACTAGCTCGTGCGGTTCAAAAGGTTTAGAAATATAGGCATCTGCGCCTTGCTTCATTCCCCAGTAGCGATCGAATTCTTCCCGTTTGGCTGAACACATCACCACAGCTACCTTCTGGGTTTTGGAGTCGGCTCTAATTTTACGGCAAACTTCGTAGCCATTCATCCGGGGTAGCACAATATCTAGCACCACTAAATCCGGACAATTGCCCTCCATTTGCTCCAGCGCTTCGACACCGTCACAAGCCACAGTAACACTCAGCCCGCTCTCTTGAAGGAGGCGTGAGATCATCTCCCGTTGCGTGTGACTGTCTTCCACCACCAGAACTGTAGTCATAACTCCTACCTACTTACGAGGTTCAAATGTTCGCGGGAAAAAAATCAGCGCACCCCAAGTCGAATTGCCTTTGGTTAGATAAAACTTATCTACTTCCGCTCATTTTCGCTTATGAGTCTAAAAATTGTTTACGTAAATACACGTAATTTTTCCGGTTTCTTTCCGTTATATTTTAAGCGATCGCTCTGAAATCCGATTATCAATCAACGGACATCTTTGCTTAATCTTCAAAGTTCCTCCGAGTTTTTCCAGAAAAGTTGTAAAGATTATGTAAATACCCGTCTAAATACGGAGAAGCCAAATTCCGGTCAACATCGTTATACGTAAGCATACAGAGCCATATTTGGGTTCCAATTTTTATTAAACTCTATGTATCGGTTATAACTAATAATTTTAAATTCATGGAAGGAAAACTGCGATCGCGGCTGAACCGTCTTCGGTTTCTACTTGGCTGTACCCTGACTGGAGGCGGGATCGTTGCCGCAGATTTATTATCAAAATCTGGACAAGCACAAGTCGCTGCCCCTGCTATTGTGACATCGGATAAGATGCGTCCGCAAATCCCGTTTGGGGTTGCTAGCGGCGACATCACAGGTAACAGCGCCGTCGTATGGAGCCGTTGTAATCGCCCTGGACGCATGATTGTGAAATATTCTACAACCGAGTCATTCCGGAATGTGCAGCGGGTCCCACAACCCGCTGCCCTGGAAAACAGCGATTTCACAGCACGGATTTACACGGATTTACCTGGCTGACTTGCCATTAGGTCAGCAGATATTCTACCGAGTCCCCTTCCAAGATTATCTGATATCAACATCTACAGCACCCCCGCACAAGGCAGTTTCCGCACTACAAAGGTCGTATATCCGCTCTATATTTTCTCTTCCAGACTGCTCCTGGAACAGAGAGTAAGTCAATCAGTCTGCAAGTACGCCGCTACGCTAACAGTATCTAGCACTTTTAGGACTTACGCAAAAACTCTCTCAAACTCTTATTCCTTCGTGCCTAAGCGCTAACGCGCAGGCTCCGCAAACGCGGTTCATTTTTCCGTTACTCGTGCGTAAGTCCTGACTTTTTAAGAAACTTCCCGCTCCATCAGCTGATTAAAGCGTTCTACGCCTTCTTTGTATCGCTGACCTTCATATCCCATGACTTTCTTGATAATCCACTCCTTGTGTTTTCCGTCTTCCAGAAGTAACGGGATTGCCAGAGTAAAAACTTCATCTTCTTGGATAAAGCGCTTAAACCAATTACACGTATCAGAGAAGCTACGTTCATGGTAATTGTAGACTTCCCCTAATATTGCCTTGAACGATAAACTGCCAATTTTTTCCGACTCTCGCCCTAGTAAAATTGAGTCTTCCGACCTCAGATGAGACTTCAATTGAGCTAACTTGTGAGAGTTGATCAGCTGCTTTCGCAAAGTGGAGAGAATGCCTGTACGAATGTGGGGAAATTTGCGATACAGGTAATCGGAGACAGCAGCATTGATGATCCCGTCGCCCAAAAATTCTAACTGTTTATTCGGCTGCTTACGCTCCTTCAAGTTCTGAAGATGATGCTCCAGAACCGGAGCGATTAAGTGCTTGACGATCCATTTCTGCGTCTGCGAGAAACGACGATCGAGGTACATTGCACCTAATAACGCTTCACATGCATCTTTAAAGGGGTTATTCACCTTCTGGCGCAGCAGGTTCCAGTCTTCACCCGAACCCAGCAACAGGTCTTCTCCTAACCCTAATTGGAACCAAAGCTTGGTCAGCCTTTCTCCCTCAACGAGCTTGTCTTGCAAAACTGAGAATTTGCTGACCTCTAGATAGGGGCAGCGTTCGTAAAGGTAGTCAGCAACCACGAAGTTGAGAATCGCCTTGCCGAGGAATTCTAACCGCTGATTGTCTTGCCCAGATTCGCCGATTTGGGTGGCAAAGGAGGTGTGGGTTAGGGCGAGGCGGAGTAGGTTCTTGTCTTTGAAACGGAGGCCAATTTTATTTTCGACCGTTTCTGGGTTCCATGCCATCTTCTTTTTCCTCTATGAAATGCCTAATTAACGAAGGCAAAAGGAAAAAGAAATTTTAGATTTGAGATTGAAAAAATCAATGGGCAATCTTAAAATTTACAACGATTTTTTCTTTTTCCTTTTGCCTTTTACTTGCCTTTATCTCGGACGCCCTAAGGTGGTGATGTACACAACCGCTTCATCAGCAGGGATACCCAAGACTTCATTCACCTGGTTATCAAAGAAGCCGCCGATGCCGCTGACGCCTAAACCGAGGTCAATGGCGGCTAAATTCAGCCGTTGCCCTAAATGACCCGCATCCATGTGTAAATAACGATAAACGCGATCGCCATACTGCGCCACAGCTGTTTTCAAATCTGCTGTGTGGAATAGCACCGCTCCCGCATCTCTACCCAAATCTTGCCCCAGGCACAGATAGTGCAATTCCTGGCGGAAATTTTTAAAGCGGATTTGCCGCAATTCCTGAGCTTTCGGTGCGTAATAGTAGCAGCCTTCCTCCAGTCCTTCTACCCCAGACACGGCGATAAAGGTTTCGATTAAATTTAAATCAAAATAGTCTGGAGAGCTATCTAAACCTTGGTCGATGTAGTGCTGGGGTTGGTAGGTGAAATCTAGTAAAGCTTTCAGTTCCTCTAGAGTTAGATCTTCACCCGTGTAGGCACGAGTCGAGCGCCGCTTGAGAATGGTTGTTTCCAAGTCGTGCAAATTTGCTGCCCAATCAATTGGCGTCGTGACGGTTGAAACCTTGAGACAGAAGGGAAAGTTGTATTTATCATCGGGAGTTGGCGGTTGCAGGACATCTTGTGAGATGGGCGTCTTGCCCGTTATCTGCTGGGTTTCCTCAATCTGCGTCGCTTGGTGACAGTAGCCGAGCAATTCACCATCGGGGATATTAGGATAGTCCGTTTGGGTGACAGAGGGCAATGCAGTTGGGCTGAGGGGCAAGTTTTGTTTCACATCCAGCAAGTCTGCCAGAGCGATCGCGCAAATTGCTCCTTCCTCCTTTGGATCGAGGTAAAGTAACTCATTCACTGCCCGATCCGCAAACCCCCCAATTAAGTGAGGGCGGTAGTCATTGAGGGCACTCGCCAGCTCAATATTGCCCAGCAGATGCCCCGTATCCAAAAAAATCCGCCGATAAGCTCGGTCTTGATAGCGCCAAGCAGAACGGTAGAAGACGGCTGTGGTGACGAGGCACAATTGGGTACTATCTAACACCGGATGCCAAAAACAAGCTGTTTGCAGCGCTTTCCAGGCATCACTTTCCCAAAAATGAATTAAAGAATGGCTCTGAGGCTGATAGTTATAGAGTCCGGGTGGTAAAAGCGGCGTCCCACGGGAAATTAAATAAATCTCCGCTGGGTACAATCCCCCGGCGGAGGGGGATGCCCGCAGATACATCGGATTTCCCATTGTCATTACTTTAGCCGTCAAGCCATAGCTGCAAAACAGCAGCCGCGACAGGCGACGCCATGCTTGGGTTTTTTCGCCCTCATCGACTAACGCCTCTGGTATTTCTGTTAAATAGGGCTTCAGGTCATAGGTTGAGCCAATTTTGTAGTCTTTAAAAGGCACTGGTTGACGCTCCCAGTCCAGCCCCTGGCTCTTAGAGGCGAGCGTCTGGGGATCGTATTTAGTCCGCTCGTGATAGTGCTGAGCAATTGATACTCGCAATTCTGGCATACAGCTGTCTAGCAACGCTTCCGCTTCGCCTTCCATCTTGCCATCCCCAGCAGCAAACGTGTCGTACCGTTAAGTACAAATAAATCTGTGTCGTTCTGGATTCGTCCTGTTTTAACGGTCTTTCGGGGCGAATAGCAGTTTCCCCAATTCTTAAAATTAAGATTGACAAACCCGCAGATTAACCGGCGTGCGGGGGTTCGGACGGTTGAGGGGCTGATTGCGATCGCGGATGCTTGAAGCGGTGATAGCCAACGGGAACCGCCACTAACACCAGCAAAAACGGGCTGAAAACTGCTAACCAAATCGCCAACCGGATCAAGCTGGTGGTGAGTTCGCCCAAAGAGTGCGTTGCTTGGTTCCAGGTTTCCCGAACATCTGAACCTAAAGGTCGCGCTGGGGGAATACCTGCGATCGCTTCTTCCAAAGTTAGGGTAATGGTAGAGTAGGCGACTCGACTGCGTAAGCTTTTCAGTTGTGCATCCAGCTGTTCGATATTTTGCCGCACGTTGCTGAGTTCGTTGGCAACTTTCAGGACATCCCCCACTGAGCCGGAGCGTTCCATAATTTTGAGTAAGGTGCTTTCCTGTTTCCGCAGGTTCCGCAGTCGGGCTTCGTTATCCACGAGTTGATCGGTAACATCTTCAGCGGTGAGGGTGCGGCGCTGTACGGTTCCCAGTTTTGCCAAGAAATCGAGACTGGTTTCGAGCTGCTCTTGAGGAACCCGAATTTGCATGGATGCAGTGTGACGGGCGTTTTCGTCTTTGGGTTTTTGCTCTTGGAATTTTAGTAAGTCGCCCTGCTGTTGTTTAACAATTTTGGAGGCGATTTCAGTGCTTTTTTCGATGGAGTTGACACTCACCGACAGTTCGGCGTTTTTGATCAATTGGGGGCGCTGGCGAGGCACCTGAGCCTTCGCCCCAGCAGGGCTTGCTATGTCTTGGGAGCGAACGGCTCCGGCTTCGGCTGCTGAATTTGCCATTGGCTCTGAATTTGGGGCGGTAGGCGCGAGTTGTGCCAGTTGTGTCTTTTGTTCAAAAGAAGAGGCACAACTGGTTAAAACGATGCCTCCCAGCAAGGCGCTTAAGAATAAAGAAGGTTTTAGCTTTGGATGAAGTGAGCCGTTCATTGCATAACCCCCAATTTAGTTATTGCCAGTATGCCTTACTGAAAAAAGGGGCACGCTGATTGTTGCGGTTTATGCAACACAGGGTGTTGCGGTGATAGGAAAGGGCGACGATACTTTCTCTAATCCGATGAGCGCGATCGCATCTAACGGCTTCCCTAAGCTAGATACGTGCTTTGTTAATTTACTTCACACTAGATCGAGAATTCGAGGAAAAAAGGACAGTTTTTCGTGATTGCTAACTTAGTTGAAAATGGTTGGGAAGTAATTTATCATCGCGCCCATGCCTTGCTAGCTGCTCAAATAGCGGGTCACTGGCACCAAAAAGATCGCCCAGAACGCTTGATCGAGACGGTGGCGGCAATTTCCCATCACGACGACTTAGAACGCGAGTGGGAAGGAAATCACCTCACTGAAGCGGGGGCACCCTTGGACTTTACCCTCGACAAGAAAACGGATCTCAAAAAGCTGGCTACACTGACGCAGAATTCCCGCTACCGAGGACGCTGGGTAGCTTTGTTGATTTCGATGCATACCAGCTTTCTCAATGAAGGGAAACGGGGAGAGTCGCCAGAATTGGACAAATTTCTGGATGAGCAAAAAGAGCATCAAAAGCAATGGATTAAGGGGTTGAAGATTACCCAAAAGGAAGCCGATAAAGCTTATGCATTTATGCAATGGTGCGATCGCTTCTCACTCATCCTCTGCAATCACGAGTTGCCTGCTGGTGAGCGGGCTTTGGAAATCAGCAAGGGGCCAGACGGAAAGCGCTATGATGTGGTGCAGCGTAGCGATGGGAATCTCACCGTGAAACCTTGGCCTTTTGAAGAGGAAAAGTTTACGGTAAATGTGGAAGCGTGCTATCTCAGCCAAGTGAAATTCGACTCAAATGATGAACTCACGCACGCACTTCAAGAAGCACCGATCGACCTTTTAGAGTGGACATTAGTGAAGTCCTGACGGATAGGGAATGGGTAATCGGTGATGAGTCAGTCGCAACAAACCAAGGACTCGCGACTACTAACAATTACCCATTACCAATTTTCTAAGCCTAGGGTGATCTTGACGTAGTTTGATAGAATTAAGAGTTTGCACTACTCAAGATGCTTGCTCCAAGGAGTTGCCCCTATGGCCCGGATGTATTATGACAACGATGCCAACTTAGATTTATTAAGCGGAAAAACCATTGCTATCATTGGCTATGGCTCTCAAGGTCACGCCCACGCCCTCAATCTCAAAGATAGTGGCATGAATGTCATTGTCGGGCTGTATCCGGGTAGTAAGTCGGCTCAAAAAGCGAAAGAAGCTGGTTTAGCTGTCCACACGGTCGCTGATGCTGCCGCAGCGGCTGATTTCATTATGATTCTGCTGCCTGATGAGGCACAAAGAACAGTTTATACCAATGAAATTGCGCCGCATCTAACCGAAGGAAAGGTATTAGCCTTTGCCCACGGCTTCAATATTCACTTTGGTCAGGTTGTCCCGCCTGAGAATGTAGATGTGGTGATGGTAGCACCGAAGGGACCAGGACATTTGGTGCGACGCACTTACGAACAGGGTGAAGGTGTACCTTGTTTATTTGCGGTGTATCAAGATGCCACGGGACAAGCACGCGATCGCGCGATGGCTTACGCGAAAGGTGTCGGCGGTACTCGTGCCGGAATCTTAGAAACCACTTTCCGGGAAGAAACTGAAACCGATCTATTTGGCGAACAAGTTGTGCTTTGCGGCGGCTTAAGTGCGCTGATTAAAGCGGGTTTTGAAACGCTTGTTGCTGCTGGCTATCAGCCGGAATTGGCTTATTTTGAATGTCTCCATGAAGTCAAACTCATTGTTGACTTGGTTGTGGAAGGCGGTTTAGCCAAAATGCGCGACAGTATCTCTAATACTGCTGAGTATGGCGATTTGACCCGTGGCCCTCGGATTGTCACCGACCAAACCCGCACTGAGATGCGGAAAATTCTCCAAGAAATTCAATCGGGTCAATTTGCTCGTGAATTTGTGTTAGAAAATCAATCTGGAAAAGCCGGATTTACAGCGATGCGGCGTCAGGAAGCTGAACATCCTATTGAGGAAGTTGGCAAAGATTTACGGGCAATGTTTAGCTGGTTGAAGAAAGTGTAAGCAGTTAGACAGGAAACTTACCTTGGATAAAAACCCGCTTTCTTTAAAGAAAGCGGGTTTTTAAGTTTTTGCAATCCTAATTTATTCTTTTGATGCTTTAATTCAGCTTCTCCCCAAGGATTGCAGCACTAACCGGAAAGTATTGCTGTTTAGCGAGTATGTGTAAAGTTTTATATAGGAAAAAACGGCTCGCCGACAACTTTCATTTTTCTTTATAAATGCGCTCTGACGCCCTGTCATCGGTAATGGATAATGGGAATAAACATCTTCCCCTAAGCCATTACCCATTGACTATTTGATTCCTTTTTCCTCTTGTTCAATGGCTTTTTCAGTTCGCTCGTAAACATTCCTCGGTTTCTTAGTGGGAAATAATCCCAGTAAAGAATTATTCAAAGCGGTTCGGGTGTTGAAACTAGCTGTACTTAAGGGTTTTGGCAGAACGCGATCGCCAAAACCAATAAACATCAAAGCTAAAATAATCACCAATGGCGTAACTGTCTTTTTATCCACAATCGTATGAAAATTTTTCTAAGGTACTTTCTTCTATTGTTCCCTCAAAAACAGGAAAAGTTAAACAGTCAAAAGGGATTTTATCTGTTTTGGGCGGCTGTCTTGTCTTTACTCGCGCCTTTCTATTTATTACCCCCCTTATCAGCAGCATCGGAACAAGAAAATATCCTGAAGAATTCCCAGGCGCAAGGAGACGAGGATTTTATCAGTGGTGTCAGGGCAAGTGTCAGGAAAAGCTTACAAACCGCCCGTACAGAGAAAGCAGCCATAACGAAACAGGTTGTTAAACCAGATCCCGTCACCATTGATAATCGATCCCAGACATCTGACAGGCAAAGCGCTAGCGAATTCAACGCAGACAAACTGCTGCAACTCGGAATTCGGCAGCATCAAACGGGACAATTTCAAGAAGCCTTAAAGTCTTTGCAAAGGTCACTCAAACTCTACCAAGAGATTGGTTCGCGCACGGGTGAAGCGAATGTGCTGTTAAATATTGGCGAAACTTACTTCACGTTAGGGCAATATTTGCGATCGCTTGCATTCTACTACCAGAGCTTAGATATTCTGCAAGGCATCGGCGATCAACCGGGCGCGGCTAAGGTGTTGGATAATTTGGGCAATGCTTACTTTTATCTGGGGGATGAAAAACAAGCAAAAGATTTTCGCGATGCAGCGCAAAAGCTGAGACAAGAAATCGGCAACCCAAAACGAGAAGCAGCTTTTCTAGGGAATGTGGGAATCGCTCACGAATCAGAGGGAGAATATCCAGAAGCGATCGCACTTTACAAAGAACAGCTCGCGACGGCACGAGAAAGCCGCAATCCGAATGCAGTGCTGGATTCTCTAAATAACCTGGCTGAAGCTTATCGCACCCTCGGACAATACCCGGAAGCCATTGACTTTTATCAACAGCAGCTGCTAATTGCTCGGAAAAGCGGCAATGTCACCGAAGAAGGGTATTTTCTCAACAGTATTGCGGACGCTTTCGAGGCGCAGGGGCAATATCCAGAAGCGATTGAAGTCAGAAGACAGCAAGTTGCGATCGCTCAAAAAAGTGGTGATGCCGCATTGCAACTGATTGCCCTGAATAATTTGGCAAAAACTTACCAAAATGCGGGGCAATTTGAGCAAGCGATCGCACTGTATCAAGAACCCCTGGAGGCGGCGAGGAAAACAGGCGATCGCTTAGCAGAAGGGACGGCGCTGAATAATTTGGCATTCGCGCTTCTCAAATCAGGTAAACCAGAAGAAGCCAAAGAAACCTTACTCAATTCAGTTAAAACTTGGGATGCTATCCGTGCCAACTTAGGCAGCACCAATCGCTATTTGGACGCGCAAACAACGACTTATCAGCGCTTGCAACAAGTTTTAATTGCTCAAAAACAGCCGATTGCCGCCTTAGAAATGGCTGAACAAGGGCGGATCAGGTCGATTGTCGATTTATTGCGGCTGCGGTTATCTACCGAACCCGTGGGATCGGGTTTAAAACCCGCACCGAAGAAGCTGACTTTCCCGACGATTGAAGAAATTAAAAAAATCGCCAAACAAGAAAACGCCACACTCGTTGAATATTCAATTATTCCCGATGAAGGACTTTATGTTTGGGTGATTCCGCCTAGTGGGGAAGTGACGTTTCGTCGCATCGAACTGGGTGCCCAAAATACAATTTTCCCCGTCTCTTCCATCGAAAATGTAATTGCCAAAATTCCTGAATCTCTAGGATTGCAAGCGCCTGCCAATCCTCCAAAACCCAGAGCAACAGAACCAGCGCCAGCCGGAAATGCAACTTCCTCACCGGCGAAAGCGCCAATCATTCAGCCGAAACCGTTGCTGCAACTGCATCAACTATTAATTAAACCGATTGCCGATTTATTGCCAGAAGACCCAAACGCCCGTGTTATCTTCATTCCGCAAAAAGAAATGTTTCGGATTCCGTTTGCGGCTTTAGTGGATGTTTATGGCAACTCCCTGATCGATAAACATACGATCTTGATAGCACCGGCAATTCAGGTACTTGCTTTAACCAAAGAACAACGAGGAAAAACTTCTGGGGGCAATCGTCTGGTAGTCGGAAATCCCGTGATGCCGCGAATTGCACCAGCACTGGGGCAAGCACCGAAAGCGTTACCGCCGCTAGCAAATGCAGAACAGCAAGCCTTAGAAATCGCTGATTTTCTCAAGACAAAATCCCTACTAATTGGCAATCAGGCGACAAAGGCGGCGGTTTTGGAACAGATGCGGAAAGCGAAGAGCGTTCATCTCGGAACTTATGCGATTCTCGATGATGTGAAGCGCCAAGGTGTACCCGGTGCGATCGCACTTGCTCCCGGTGGTTCAGATAATGGCTTACTTACTTCTGCGGAAATTCTGGAATCCTTTGCCCAACCCAAAGGGCAACACCTGCGTCCTGAATTAGTCGTTTTCACTGCTGTTGAAAACGGCAAGGGTAAAACAACTGGCGATGGAGTAATTGGTTTGTCTACTTCTCTGATTGCAGCGGGTGTTCCGACTGCGATCGTGCCTTTGTGGTCTGCGCCAGATGCTCCCACAGGTGCGTTAATGAGTGAATTTTACAAGCAGTTGAAGCAGAACGACGATAAAGCCAAAGCCTTGCGCCAAGCCATGCTCAAAATTAAGCAACAAAATCCCAATCCCAAAGACTGGGCAGGATTCACCTTAATTGGGGAACCCAGATAACTATCGCGGTTAGTATATACAAATATTTTTCGCGCGAAGGCGCAAAGGCGCAAAGACGAGACAGCGCCTTTGCGGGGAGGGGTTCTTCCCAGATTGCTGAATGAGGGGCGATATGGCTATGCTTCCTTATCTTTGAGCTGGAAGGTTTTCCGAAACACCCACTGCATAAAGCCGGGAAACATATTGTAAGAGGCTTTCGATAGATTGGCGGAACCCACCAACACCTCAGCCCGCTGATGCTTCACCGCCTCCCAAATTGCCTTTGCCACATCCTCCGGCTTCTCCACCACTGGGGTACTCAGCACCAGATCGAGCTGATCTCGACGCGCTTGGGCATCTTCTACATTCTTACCTCCAAAGATTGCCCGTTCCATCAAACTACTCTTGATTAGATTCGGGTAAATCCCACAAACATGAATGCCTTTGGGTGCGAGTTCTGAGTGCAGCGCTTCGGTCAATCCAGTTACCGCAAACTTGCTGGTATTGTAAGGCACAAGATAAGGAACGGGGACTTTGCCGCCGATAGAACTCAGATTAACAATCGTGCCCTGTTTTCGCTCTAGAAAATGAGGTAATAGGGCGTGAATCGTATGAATATATCCCCACAGGTTGAGGTCTATCGTCTGGTGCCAATCGTCTAGGGAAAACGAGTCTGCTGGCCCGGATATATAACGACCTGCATTATTGATTAGGACATCGATAGCGCCATATTCTTCCAGCGCCTTCTCAACCAGGCTTTTCACCTGTTCTGGGTCTCTCACATCGGTGGGAACAGCTAGGGCTTTTCGACCGAGCGATCGCACTTCCTGTGCTGCCGCTTCCAAGCGGTCAGCCTGACGCGCCGCCATTACTAAGTCATATCCTTTCTGGGCAAACAAGAGAGCAGTTGCTTTGCCGATGCCTTGAGAAGCACCTGTAATTAGTACTGTGGAAGCCATACGGTTATTTCAAATAATAGTGCTTTGCTCTCTAAGTTTGTTCAACAAAAACTGGGAAATCCTCTAGCTTTCGTCAGAGTTTTTAATAAAAACTGCTGTAGTTCTGCTCACATAAATCCGATGAACTTTGTGATATAAATTACTTTCTCTAAAACCCCTTACATCTTCCTTGAGAATTAAATGCAGTTTGGGACTATAGACAGAGAGCAGAGATTAATGGGGTAGTTAGGATGTATGCGTAATCAATTTGTTAAGGAATGTAAACGATGCAGACTCGCCCTACTGATTTACCACCTGTTGCTAGCGCCTACAATGGCAAAGACCGTAATGCCTTTCTGTTTGGCTGGAATCCTCAAGCTGAGCTATGGAACGGACGCTTGGCGATGATCGGCTTTTTAGCTTACCTACTTTGGGATTTCGCAGGCTACAGCGTCGTTCGGGACGTGCTGCACCTGGTTTCCTATACCCGCTAATGACTGACTTGCAAGATTCGTCTGGCTGGCAGTTGTAGATAAAGGCTTCATCTGCCAGCCAGACAGTCAAATATCCGATGAAGTTGCCACTGATGTGCAGTCAGAGGCAGCGGTTAAACGTCTCTGGTTCGGATCGCAGTACCAGCTATCCTTTACAATAGTTATATTATTTTTACAGTATTTAACAAAAAGGAAGCGCTATCTCATCCAGACACCGAGCATCAACAGAGTTTTCTTCCCAGAGGGACTTGCACTCGATCGATTTTTGAAGGATGAGTATCGTTGTAAACCAAGCGCGATCGCAGGTTCTTCAGGATAAGGTAGCGATCGCTTCGCTATTAGCTCCTAAATTTTTGCTCGAAAGGAAAGCTACAAATTTATACAAGCATGATTCAGCTCGAACACGCACCTCTGCAACAAGCGAAACTTCCGCGAATACAAAGAAGTGAAAATCCAATTATTGGACTTGTAATTGCTTTTACTATTATTGGCATCTGGGCAAGCAGTCTGGTTTTCTTAATTTCCCTTGACTGGTCGCAAATTCCTACTGTATGGAGAATCCCCGCGATCGTTTGGCAAATGTTTCTGTATACAGGATTATTCATTACCGCCCATGATGCAATGCATGGAGTGGTATTTCCTGAAAACCGTAAGATTAATAACTTGATAGGTTCATTGGTATTATTGTTGTATGGATTCTTTTCTTTTGACGAGTTATTGAAAAAGCATGGGGTACACCACCAGCACCCAGCAAGCGAATTCGATCCGGATTTTCATAACAGTCAGCATAAAAACTTTTTTGCCTGGTACTTTCACTTTATGAAAGGTTATTGGAGCTGGAAACGCTTGTTTGCTTTAATGGCTTTCTATAACCTGATTGCTTTCACCCTGCCGATCCCCGAATTGAATTTGACTTTATTTTGGGTGATTCCTTCAATTTTAAGTTCGGTACAGTTATTCTTTTTCGGTACTTTCCTGCCTCATCGAGAGCCACAAGAGGGTTATACAGATCCTCATCGCGCCAAAACCAATGCTCTGCCAGTTTTCTGGTCATTTATCACCTGTTATCATTTTGGCTACCACGAGGAACATCACGAACATCCTCATCTTCCTTGGTGGCAGCTACCAGAAGCTTACAGAATGAATCAGACCTCTAGTTGACAAATCACCGTTTGTACTGCCAATTGCCATTGTAAATAGATAGAAGGGGCGTATTAGATACGCCCCTTTTTTATTACTTCTTAATCGGTAATTTTTTAGGTGGTGGGAGACTATTTTTCTTTTTCTCTTCCAATTTTTGTTCTTCCAACTTCTTTTCTTCTAATTTTTGCGTTGCTAGGGTTTTGTTTTCCAACGCTAAAGTGTTTTTTGGATCGAGTTTCAACACTTCATCAAAGACAGCGATCGCTTCTTCTAACCGATCTAACAACAAGAGGGCAACCCCTCGACCGGCAAGACTATTCGCATCATTGGGCGTAATGCGAATTGCCTGGGCGTAAGCGGCGATCGCTTCTTCATACCGTTCTAAAGCGACTAACACGACGCCTCGGTTATACCAAGCTTGTGATAATTCAGGATTGAGGCTAATCGCGCGATCGCTAGAAGCGAGGGCTTCGGGGTTTCTTCCCAAATGCCATAGCACCACCGTTCGGTTCGCCCAGATATCGGCAAGCAGCGATTGATTGAAGTTCGGATCGCTACTTTTAATCGCTTGATCGTAAGCGGTGAGCGCCTTGGGATAGTCTTTTACTGTTCTGAGTATCCTGCCTTTGTTAAACCAAGCTTGGGCATAGTTAGGATTAAGGCTGGTGGCGCGATCGCTCGAAACAATGGCTTCGGAGTATCTTCCCAAAAACCACAGAGTAACGCTGCGGTTGTTCCAAGCTTCTGGGTAATCAGGGTTAAGACCGATGGCGCGATCGTGAGAGGCTAATGCTTCTTCGTACTTGCCTTGTCCGGCTAAAGCATTTCCCCGCTGATCCCAGGCTAATGAAGGACTCGCCTCACCCCATCTCCCATCTCCTTGCAATGCTTTATCGCAGGCGGCGGCGGCGTCTTCGTACTTGCTGACTTTGTTTAGCGTCGCGCACTGGTTCGCTAACGCCACAGAGTAAGTGGGACTCAATTTAACCGCCATTTCCTGAGAGGGGAGTGCTTGGGCGTACTTACCCACCAGGGACAGCAAAACGCCATGTTCAGTCCAAGCGGTGGCGTCTGTGGGATTCAGCGCCAAAGCTTGATCGTAAGAAGCGATCGCTTCTTGGTACTGACTTAATTTTTTGAGCGCCACGCCTCGGTTGTACCAGGCGACGGCTGGAGTCCCAGCGCCCCAATCAGCATCACTTTTCAGCGCCAAATCGCAAGCCGCGATCGCTTGAGAATATTGCCCAGACGCAGAAAGTGCGGCGCATCGATCCGCTAAAGCTAAGGAATAATCCGATTTAATTTCTAAGGCTTGGTCAAAAGAAGCAATCGCTTCGGCGTTCTGTCCCAGCTTCCTTTGTGCTAATCCTTTGTTGTACCAAGCGATCAGCGGCGTATTGTTCTCCCAATTTCCATCGCCTCTGAGTGCTTTGTCGCAAGACGCGATCGCGTCTTCATATTTGCCTAAGTTAGCGAGGGCGATGCATCGATCCGCCAAAGCTAAGGAATAGTCGGGTTTGAGACGGATCGCCTTATCAGCAGAAACCAAGGCTTCGGTATATTTTGCTTGTCCTAGCAGCCCATCCACTCGGTCCGTCCAGATTTTCGGCTTTTTGGGATCGAGAGCGATCGCTTGGTCGCAAGCCGCGACGGCTTCTGCATATTTCTTCTCGTCCCCCAATAAGTCACACAAACTCCCCCAGTAATCAATGTCCTTCAACTCCAGGGGTGGCTGCGGCGCTGGCTGTGCCAGTATCTTGAAGCAATAAAAACTAACACTTACACAATAAAAACTTAACAGAAATAAACTAAAAGTAAAAAATCTTTGGTTCGCCTTTTTCTCTCTGCGGGATTGCCCTAGCAATGCGATCGCCTTCTTTAAATTGCCGTAGTCTGCCATAGCAAGAGCTGAATTTTAGACTTCAAGAATAGCATAAGCGCGACCATTTATTCCCTTGCCAAAATTAATATTTAACACTTTATCTGTAAAGTAAAATAAACTCTTGCCAGGTTTAAAAAAATTAGAAAAGTATGATTATCTTAATCCTTTCGGGATCTGGCAATAAATGTCCGGATTTTTATAAAAAACGCTTGAATATACTCTGTTAACGCCCTCATCTATTAACGGAATCCTACGGATTCTTGCCTTAACAATTATGCAACGTAATTTTTTAATTAGTTTAGGCGCAAGCCCAATGCTCAAAATTGCCATTTTCTTACTCGGAATCATTCCGCTACTATCAATCGATGCTGCTTACGCTCAAGTCCCGCCCTCTGGAACTTTCACCGCTACACGCACTTGTGTAGCACCACGAGCAATTAACGGGATAAATCCGGGTAATATCCAAGTCTCAAACGGTCAGCGTTATCAAGCAATTGGCTTCAATTCTCCAAAGCGAAAGTTTATTCAGCTTGCAGTCCCTGGTGCTAAGCCAGAACGTCGCTGGGTTAGTGCTGATTGTGGTAATTTTTCCCCCGCAACAGATGCGAGTTCTGAACCGAACTCCGGCACCGTAACGCAGCCATCGACATCGGTACTACCCTTTTTTGATAATGTTAATAATCCAGAGCTTCATGGCTTTCCACACGGGCAAAAAGCAGACATCACACCGCCATTACCCCAACTCAATGCTTTTGACCAAGCAGTGTTGAGAACCTGCGGAGCGATTGGTAGCAAAGTTCCAGCAAGTGCTTTCAAAAAATTGATGTTAGAAAATCGAGATGTAGTGCGTGAAATTCAACAAGCAGTGGGTGGGGACCTGCGTGCCGTCCGCAGTACAGAAGCAGAATTTCTCGACGATTTAACGGCTGCTTGGTCTGAGAGAGGCGGCTTTGAACATATCTTTTGTGGTGAACTAGAAGGGGCAACGAAAATTGGCGGACTGCACTTTTTTGGCAGATACCGGGAACTGCAAGAGCAAGGAATTGGCGGACGACTCCCGAATAATTTGAACAAAGAAGAGGTCGTTCCAGGGTTAGTTTACACCCTGGGAGTATTCATCAAACATAATGGTCAAACTTGGAAAGATAATATCAAAGGATATGCTCTCGTTAGCGATGCCAAAGAAATGTTGTTAGATGCAACAAAAGCCTTGAAAGCACAGGGAAATACTCAGGGTGCTTGCATTTTAACAGTGCAGGATGATGAGACGAATAAATCTTATAAGGCGGTTTTCGTAAAGAGTCGAGATGCGATCGTTACGTTTTATCCTGATGCGACTCCTGGGGGAAAAGCTTGCAGAAGTTAATTGAATAACTTCATTCCCGCCCGGTTGCTCATAGCGTATACACACACGTCTTCTAGAACCTATTTGTCCCGTTTTGCCCCCCCTAAATCCTTCTATAAATTGAGAGGATAGGGGGAGTATCAATATTCTGCAACTGATACCTCATTCTGCAACTGATACCTCAGATGGAAGGTGGGCGGAAATAGCACCAGTAGGATTTGAGGAGGATAGTGAATGGAATGCAGACATTATTGAAGCTTGGAAAAACGAATTGATTGCTTGGACTTGAGTGGAAGGCGCAGACATGGCTAACCCTGGTTCTGTTCGCTTCCAGCTAGCACCTAGCAATTATTGATGCTTGTCCAGTACCTCGAAAGTCAAGGCGCGATCGCTCTTTTAGCGCTTGAACCCCCACGATTAGCAGTTAATCCCCCTGCGTCATCGTTTGTTGAGAGGAATATGCCATTGACTCTGAAAATAAAAGTTTTCTCCGACTACGTTTGTCCATACTGTTTTCTAGCCGAATTTCCCCTAGAAGCAGCCATTCAGGGAAAGGACGTTGAAGTTGAGTGGATACCCTTTGAGCTTCGACCATTACCACAGGCGACGCTGAAACCGGAAGACGATTATCTTCAAACGGTTTGGCAGCAATCAGTTTATCCGCTAGCGAGAAAAATGGGTGTTGAGATCAAGCTACCAACTATCTCGCCGCAACCACATACGCATCTAGCGTTCGAGGGTTATCAGTACGCGAGAGAACATGGTAAAGCTAACGAATACAATGACCGTCTTCTCCGGGCGTTTTTTCAAGAAGATCTGGACATTGGCAATATCGAGATTTTGACGCAGTTAGCGGGAGAAATTGGGCTGGATGGAAAAGAGTTTAGAGAATCCTTGGAAACCCGAAGGTCTAAAACAGCTCATCAGCAAGCATTAGAACAGACTCGCAAAGAAATCGGTATTACCTCAGTCCCGACATTTATTATCGGCGATCGCATTTTGCCGGGTTTGTTAAGTCAAGAAAGCTTGGAACGGGCGATTAATCGGGCATTAGAGGGCAATCTTAGCGAAAAGTAGCGATCGCCTAAACTGCCCATTTTTCTAACCATTGGCGTGAATTCCCTAACCGACAAATTCATCCCCATCGGGATGGGTAAAGTACGACTCTAATCATTACAGGAGATAAAATATGGCAATCCTTTCAGGACGAGCTTGGATTACGGGTGCTAGTAGCGGCATCGGCGCAGCGACCGCCAAAATATTGGCTCAGAACGGAGCGAAAGTCGTTTTGTCGGCACGCCGCACAGAGCAACTCGAACAGCTTTCCCAAGAAATTGAACGTGCAGGCGGTCAGGCGATGATCAAACCCTTGGACGTAACTAATCGAGAAGCTGTGGCACAGCTTGGGGAGGAACTGGAAACAATGGGTGGCGTGGACATCCTGATCAATAACGCTGGTTTAATGCCTCTGGCACCGATGCTGGAAGGGCGCGTGGATGAGTGGGAGCGGATGATTGATGTGAACCTGAAGGGACTCCTCTACACCATTCATGCTGTCCTTCCCGGCATGGCTAAGCGCAAGCACGGTCATATTGTGAATCTTGGATCGGTGGCTGGACGCTTTGCCTTTAAAGGGGGGGCTGTCTATTGCGGAACCAAATTTGCGGTGCGCGCCATCTCTGATAGTTTGCGCCAAGAGGCAATTGAATATGGCGTGCGGGTGACAGACATTGAACCAGGAGCAGTAGCGACTGAACTTGCCGATTCAATTAAGCATGAGGCAACGAAAGAAGCTGTGACCGGGCAAGGCGGTTTTTATGCTCCGGGTGCGGATATTCTACAAGCGGAAGATATTGCCAACGCGATTCTTTACGTGGTAAGCCAACCTGAACACGTCAATATCGGTGAGTTGTTGATTCGTCCGCGTATTCAGGAACTCTAACGAATTTAACCAGTAGGATAATCCCAAAGCATAAACTGTCTTGGGGCTAATTAGCCTCGTTCCCCAGCTGAGCCGGGGAACGAGAAACAGATATCGCTTTTATTGCGCGGCAAAGTCAGGACGGCGATCGCTCCAAAGTTTTGCAGCTTCTAGTTGTGCGGCGAGGGCAATCAACGTGGTTTCGTCAGCGGGGCGTCCCACCAACTGCACGCCGATTGGCAACCCGTTGGCGTCAAAACCAGTCGGAAGTGCGATTGCAGGCTGTCCGGTGGCATTGAATGGGGGACACGGAGCGATCCACTGAATGATTTTCTGCAATCTTTCCTCCGGATTCAGGTGCGCCCACTCCCCAACCCGAATTGGCTGATGCATATAAATGGGCACTACCAAAACGTCATAGTTGTCAAAAAAGGCAACAATGCGCCGCGCCATAATTTGCATCTGAGCAACCGCTTGCAGATATTCACCCGCAGAACCGGATTTCTCTAGCATCCAGCGATTCATCGGTTCCAAGTAGTCGCCGGGAATCCCCGTCGCCGCCACACCAGCTTGCCAAACTTTGGAAAAAGGTTTGATCAAATCGGTAAAGTCTGGACAACCGGGTTCAACGGTATGACCCATTTCTTCTAGCAATTGCACAGTTTTTTGGACGGCTTGCCCAGATGCCGAATCGGCTTCGCCTATCGGGGGAATTGTTGTAGAAAAAGCAATCCGCAAAGACCCCAATTTTTGGGCAGTTGCGGCAAGAAAAGTCGTTCCTGGGTCGGGCAACCAGTAGGGATCGCCCGCGACATAACCAGACATGACATCCAGAAGGGCGGCAGCATCGGCAACGTTACGCGCCAAGCAGCCATTGGTTGCAATGCCATTTAGATGATCGCCCACAGGTGCATAAGACACCCGACCCCTGGAGGGTTTAATGCCGACTAAACCACAACAAGCAGCGGGACCGCGCACCGAACCGCCGCCATCAGAACCTTGAGCGATCGCACACAACCCCGCCGCCGTAGCCGCCGCTGCGCCCCCACTCGATCCCCCTGGTGTATAGTCGAGATTCCACGGATTCCGGGCGGGTAGAAACGCCGGAGGTTCTGTATAAGGGAAAGAACCTAGTTCAGAAGTCGCCGTCTTACCGAGAATCGTAAACCCCGCCAGCTTAATCCGCGTCACCACGGCATCATCATAAGCGGCAATTTTGTCCATCAGCGCCGCTGTTCCGTAGGTACAGCGAACACCAGCAACGGGGTTGAGGTCTTTAATTGAAATGGGTACCCCAAAAAAGGGCGGAAATTCTTCTGTGTTGCCTGCCAATGCTTCCGTCTTCGCCTGGGCATCGGCAAGCGCCATATCTGCCATGACGGTAAAATAACTCCCCAGTTGGGAATCCAGTCTCTGAATACGTTCCAGGTAAAGTTCCACCAACTCTAGCGGTGATACTTCTTTGCTGCGGATGAGCCGCGCCTGTTCTATCGCTGGGGTAAAAGCTAAATCAGTTTGATTCATGGGGACTTTGGGCGATCGCTACTTAATCTTGAACGCCTGAGCGCGTCTAGGCAATAAAATCCTAGCTTGCCAATAAACATTGTTTCACGCGATCGCTTTTTCGCTTAAGTATCCGGATCGATACCAAGCGATCGCAGTTGTTCTGCTAGTCGTTCTGCTGCCTCTTCTGGGGTAAGAACTAGAGAACCTTCTGGGATAAAGTAGCGCAATTTTCCGGCTTCTATACCCAAATACAAATCTAGAACCTCACTCCACAGCCAGCCTTGAGGGTTGGGCGCGATCGCTTGATATTGTTCTCCTACCAACCGGAAACCCGCAAACTCTAAACTTTCGGGATCGAACCAAAAGTACTCTGGCGTGCGAAAGCGGTTTTGATACAACTCTTTTTTGAGATTTCGGTCAATACTAGCAGTCGTATTGGACAGTAATTCGATAATTAAATCGGGATATTTGCCTTCTTCTTCCCACACTACCCAAGAGAGACGCTCTTTTTTTTCCGTGTTTTTCACTAGGAAAAAGTCTGGTCCTCTAAAGTCTCGATTTCGCAGTTGTTGCCGACTAAAATAAACTGTCAGATTAGCGCCAATAAAAAAATCATTCCGCTTGCGCCAAAACCATTCTAAGCAACTCACTAATAAAGCTAGTTGCTTGTAGTGCAAAGAACTTTCCATTTCTGGTTCATCGCTCAAAAGTTTTGTAGCATCTGGCATTTGTGCTTCTAATTCTTGCGCTGTTTGGTACATATTGCCACCTGCTCATAGCTATTTTAAATTTCAAATTTTAGAGATGAGAATAGAATTTGTATCAAGATGCGATCGCTTTATCAACTTATTCTATAAAAATAAACAAAGCCCGCATAGGCGAGCTTTGTTTGTATAGTCCCAGCATTTTATGCTGCGGGTCAATCAATGTAACGATGCGTTAAACTTTCGAGCGGTCGGTCAAAATTTCATATCCATCTTCCGTTACCAGCACGGTATGCTCAAACTGAGCTGACAGGGCATTATCCACCGTCACTGCCGTCCACTTGTCGGATAAGATGCGGGTGAACTTTGAACCAGCATTTAAAATCGGCTCAATTGCCAAAGTCATTCCAGCCCGAAGCTTGACATTTGGCATCTCGCGGGTGCGGAAATTAAAAACAGACGGTTCTTCGTGCAAATTCCGCCCAACACCGTGTCCGGTGAAGTCTTCCACAATACTAAAACCATTGCTTAGCACATGGTCTTGAATGGCACCTGCAAGGTCGAGCAAGTAGGCTCCAGCTTTAACTTGTTCAATTCCTTTAAAGAGCGCTTCTTCTGCCACGCGGATTAACTTAGCCGCTTCTGGTGTCACTTCACCAACGGCGATAGTGATGCAGGAATCACCGTGATAGCCCTGGAAATAAGCACCTGTATCAACTTTCAAGACATCGCCAGTCCGAATCACTTTTTTGGCGTTGGGAATGCCATGTACGACTTCGTTGTTGATGCTGGAGCAAATGGAAGCAGGGAAGCCGTGATATCCCTTAAAACTGGGTGTTGCCCCCATTTCGCGGATGCGCTTTTCGGCATAAGCGTCTAAATCCGCCGTTGTCATACCGGGCTGCACCATCTCTTGAATTTCTTTCAGCACGGTTGCCACAATCTTCGCCGCCTGTCGCATGATTTCAATTTCACGCTGTGACTTAATTTCAACGCCACGACGTTGTTTTTTCTCGCGGGGAGGTTGAGGGGGTTGGAAAAGCAGATTGTTCAGGATGTTCATTTGACAGATGGCGAGTGGTGGGATGTCAACAGGGTAAAGCGATCGCTCCTCCCGCCTGCTTCTGGGGTGATTGACGATTGAGGAAGCACTCTCCCTGTTAATTTGTCAGGTATTTATTATCTTAAGTTAACTTTGTTGAAACCATTCCTAGGGCGGGAGGCTCCACGGTTGTTCTCGCATCTAAATCGGTTCACGATTACAGCTACCAACTGGTATTAAGACTGGTTCTGCCGTGCTGCCATCAACTCTTTGAATCGAGGCTTAAAGGCTTCAATTGCCTCCTGAGTGGGCTGGGTTTTTTGCCATGCAGGACGCTGCACCAAGTTCTCACACCAGGCACTCAGTTTGGGATGGTTATCCAGCGATACGCCTAGCATAGGCAACAACGGCACCATCGTTCCGGCGACAATCTCCGCGAGGGTGAGACTAGCGCTACCTGCAAAGTATCGATCGTCGCCCAGTAGACTCTCAAAAAAGTTCAGCACTGTCAGAATTTTCTGCTTTGACTGCTCCAACTGCTGTGCGTCTGCATCCAAACCCATCATTTGATTCGCGAATGGGTTTATGGCAGGCAACAGTTCGTTGACAGTCACCATTTCCACCATCCGCACGGTTGCTAGCGCCTTGGCATCCGTAGGTAGTAAGGCAGGCGTGGGATATTTTGCCTCTAGATAGTCAAGGATGGCTAAGGATTCTATGACGTTAAAGCCATCATCCACTAAAACTGGAATGTGGTGGAAGGGATTCATCGCTAGAAATTCTGGTTGAAATTGATCGCCATCCATATTCAGCGATACCAGCTCAAAGGGAATTTCTTTCTCCAGTAGCGCCACCCATACGCGCCTTGAGTTAGCGGAAAGGGGAGTGTGATAAAGCTTCAGCATGAGGATACCTCTCCAGAACTTATTTCCCAGGATACTCCGCTCCCTGGTCTGGCAACGAGCGCGATCGCGTCCTATGCAACTTTTTCCAAACTTCCCTCTCCCTATTCCATCTTCCTGCTAAGAAACCCTAGCGAACCGTCTTTAAGCCTTCAACTTTATCCATAAATAAATCAGTGAAAATGCTCATGATTGTGCGTTTACGTACCTTCAGGTTGACACTTACCGACATCCCTGATTGCAGCGGGACTTCTCGACCTTTAATTAAAAGAGACTGATTATCTAAGCTAACTTTGGCAGGAAACGTATAATACGGGCGAATTTGTTCGGGTGGTAGAGCATCCGATCCAATCCAGGTTAAACGACCTTTCGTATCGCCAAATTCCCGAAATGGAAAAGAGTCAATTCTGATATCTGCTTCCATCCCTTCTTTCACAAAGCCAATATCTTTATTGGTGATAAAAACTTTAGCAACTAGACTGTCACTTGGAACAATTTTTAAAACGGGTTCGGTAGAATTGGTAACAAAACCTGGTCCATGAGGTTTTAGCTCAAAGATAGTTCCATCTACCGGAGCTTTGATTTCTTGGTATTTTAAATTTTGTTCTGCTTGGCTCATTTGGCTGTCGATTTCTGCAAGGCGTTTGTTATTTTCTACAATTGCCTTGTTTAGCTGATCGTCAATTTCTGCCAAACGTTTTTCATTCTCAGCAATTTTGGTTTGCAAATCTTGTTTAGTCAAAGCGATGGTATTTTGCAGCTTTTCATTCGCTTGCGCGATCGCTAGCTGTAACCGCTTCTGTTCCTGAGTCAGTTGATCCACCTCAGCTTGGCGAGTACGTACATCCTGCTTCTGCTTCAGGTATTGCACGCGGGAAACTGCTCCTTGCTTCATGATCGGTTCTATATCGTCCAGAATCCCCTGATTCACCTCTAATAGGTCTTTAGAACTCGCTATCTCTACCTGAGTTTGACTTAGCTGTTTTTCCAATTGCTCAGCTTCCAACCTAGCAGTCGCAACGCGAGAATTGAGTTCTGCTATACTCGATTGAAAACGTTGCTGTTGATCTAAGCTAAGACTTGTTCCTTTAGAAGAACCTCTTAGCTGAGCGCGATATAGTTGATTTTCTGATGCTAAAGAGGAGCGCACTTTAGTCAGAGAGACTAACTCTAATGGTAGTTTTAGTTGAGCAGTCTCTCCATCTATTGCGGCGGGGAAACCTGCACCTTTTATTTGCGATCGATAAAACTGATTTTCTTGCTTTAATGCTGTCTGAATTTTATTCAGAGAAGTTAACTGAGCCTGAGCTGTTTCTGAGTCTAAACTCAGCAGTTTATCTCCTTTTTTTACTCGTTGTCCATCCTTGACATAAATTTCTTTCACTACCCCTGCTATTGGAGCTTGAACTTCCTTAACAGCACCTTGAGGTTCCAGTTTTCCAGTCGCAGGGATGGCTTCTTCAATTTGGAATACAGAAGCCCAAACTATCACAAAAGTTGTCATTCCCATGATTCCCCAAACGATCGCGCGAGACCAAGTCGGGGATTGTTGCAGAATAACAGCTTGATCGAAGTTGTTTGAGGTAGAGGCGGGTGGCGTTACTTCCTTATTAGGATTAGGACTTGGAACTGTATTAAGGCTAGGACTTGGGACTGCTTGGGGTACTAAAGATAGGTGTTCGTTAGACTGTTTTCCATTTTGTTGGAGCATAGCTGACAATAGTGCTGAGTGCTAGGACTGGGGACTGTGGACTGAGGACTAAGGACTGAAGAGTGTTAGCGAAGCGGCGCTGTGTTCGCGGACTGAATAATAGAGGGTGAGAGGGGGATTTATTAATTACCCATTAGCCATTAGCAATTCCCATTCAGTTTTCTATAGTTGTGCTTCTTGTTGTTGATACAGACAGTAGTAGCGACCTCTAAGAGCCATTAATTCATCATGAGTTCCCTGTTCAACGACTGCACCTTGATCCATCATCAAAATCAGACTGGCATTTCTAATTGTAGTTAAACGATGGGTAATAAAAAACACAGTGCGATCGCGGAACGTCGAGGCGAGATTTAAGCACACTTGTCGCTCTGCGTTGTAGTCTAAAGCGCTGGTCGCTTCGTCTAAAATCAGTAACTGAGGATTTTGTAAAACGGTACGCGCGATCGCAATTCGCTGTCTTTGTCCCCCGGATAAGGCAGAACCCCGTTCTCCGACGCGAGTGTTGTAGCCGTTCGGCAAAGCCATGATAAAGTCATGGGCAAAAGCTACTTTGGCGGCTTCAATGATTTCCTCATCGCTCGCATCTGGATTGGTTAGCGCGATATTTTCTTGCACCGTCCCATCAAACAAGAGAGTATCTTGAAGCACCATTCCAATCTGACGCCGCAGGGAATAAAGTTCTACCTTACTAATATCGTAGTCATCAATGATAATCCGCCCCGATCTTGGCTCATAGAGTCTGGGTAAAAGTTTTGTCAGGGTACTTTTACCCGATCCACTTTGTCCTACGATGCCGATAAATAGCCCTGCTGGAAAGTCTAGATTAATGTTACTTAGCTGAAGAGCGCCGCTAGGATTGAAGCTAAAAGAAACATTTTCAAACTTCACGCTTCCTTGAATGGCTGGCATGAGAATGTTGTGGCGCTCGGTTTCATCTGCTTCGAGATTTGCGTCGAGAACATCGCCCAGTCGCTCAAGAGATAAAGCGGTTTCTTGAAAGTTTTGCCACAGTTGTACTAATCGTAATAACGGACTGGTTACATAACCGGAAAGAATACGGAAAGCAATTAATTGTCCTAATGTTAATTCTCCTTTTAGGACTAAATAAGCTCCCGCCCATAACACTAACAAACTGGAGAGTTTATTTAGGAAACTACTTACGGAACTGGCAGTCGTAGAAGTGGAAACTGTCTTAAATCCAGCACTGATATAACGACCATAACGCTCTTGCCATTGCCAGCGCGATCGCAATTCTAAATTTTGTGCTTTAACTGTTTGGATTCCTGACAGAACTTCTACTAAATAAGATTGAGTTTCGGAGTTACGCTCGGCTTTCACCCGCGACTGCTGCCGAATGATCGGTGACACTCCAAGTGTTAGCAAAGCAAACAATGGCACTGTCGCTAAGGCGACTAGCGTTAGCACTCCACTGTAAATTAACATCACCGCAATGTAGATGACTGAAAAAATAGCATCTAACACTACAGTTAACGCAGTTCCAGTTAGGAAGGAGCGAATATTTTCGAGTTCATGAACGCGAGTAGCGAGTTCCCCGACAGGTCGCCGTTCAAAATAGGACAAAGGCAGGCGTAAAAGGTGACTGATGACCTCTGAGCCTAAAGCCAAGTCCATCCGGTTAGTGGTATCAACAAATAAATGCGTGCGTAAACTGGTCAAAACAGATTCGACGGCAGCGACTACGACTAAGAAAATGCCTAAAACAGATAAAGTATCGATACTATTTTGTACAAGAACTTTGTCAATAATCACCTGAGTCATCAGAGGATTTACTAAACCAAAGATTTGTACAAAAATGGAAGCAATTAAAACTTCTATTAAAACCTTGCGGTAGCGATAGATAGAAGGTAAAAACCAACGCAGGCTAAACCGCTCTTTAGAAGCTTCTTTTGTGGGTCGGAGCAGCAGAACTTCCCCTTCTGGCCCCCACGCTTCCATAAATTGGGCGGGTTTTTTGCGTAAGATGCCAACTTCTGGCACCGCCAGCACTAACTCGCGATCGCTAATTTTGTAAAGAATCGCAAAACTATCTTGCCAGCTAATCATGGCGGGAGCTTGCAAGCGACACACCGCAGCCGCAGGCACTTTAATTAATTGCGTATTTAACCCCGTTAACTCAGCCACCGCACCGCAAAATTGCAGAGATAAGTTCTCGGTGTGCTTGAGGTGATTGACTAAGACTCTCTTGATGACATCCCGTCGGAAAGGTATCCCCAAGTGCTGAGACAGCATTTGGAAGCAAGCTATTGTTGCATCCAGACGACCTCTCCCGTAGATGTAGGGGTGTTTCTCGTGTTTATAAGTCGTCGCCGTTTCACCAGATGGAGGTTGTTCCGGCGCGTAGGGAATCGCTTCCCAGTCGGTTGTAGGGGCAAGGGAAGCTGATGCCAATGCGATCGCGTCTTTCGATTCCGAGGGAAAAAGGATGGACTTCTGCAAGCCCAATAAACGAACCCCTCTCGCGCCTTCTACGTGTAAATTTCCTGGTGTACTCGGTATTAAGCGGCTTCCTACGGGGAAATCAGCGGCGGTTCCGCCACTCACCAGCCATACCCAGTTAGGATCTATCTTGCTGAGGGGAGTTTTTCCGGGGGGTAAGTTGAGAATCGTTGCGTCTGCAACCGCTTTTAAAGTGAGTTCCTTGAGATTGGTTGTCCCATCAGCTTGACGCGCCAATTCTTCCCCAATCAGATCGAAGACTTCAATCAAAGAACAACGGTTTTCAAAAGCAGCCGCAAATGAGCGTTCCTGGTTTAATAAAGCTAAAAAATCGGCGTCTGGGAGGATTAAACAAATGGTTTCTGTCGAAGCGATCGCTGTCTCGCAAGCCTTTCCCCGAATTAAGCTAACCCATCCGAGAATTTCGCCGGGTTCTAATAATTTCAGGGTGACAGGTGCTTGGCTCCGGGGGTCATAACCTAAAAGGCGGGCTTGCCCTTGATAGATAATGGCAATTTGCGCTGGCATTGTTTCCCGCACAAACATTGCTTGTCCCATGCGGTAGCGCAAAAATTGAAATTTTGCTGCCACTTTTTCTAAGACGACGGATGGCAGTTGATTAAACGGAGATATACCAGCGAGAATTTCTTTGATACTAATTGTCGTATGGGTCATCCCGTCTTACGGCTGCACCCTCCATCCAAGCTGTAACTTGATGGGAAAGAACGCCGTCCTCCTTATTCAAATATTTACAATCTATTACAGTTAAAACCGATACTTTTGCTGAAAAAAACAGAATATTTTAATAAGTGATGCCTCAGATCCGTTTGAATCATTTTGACAGGTTTAGCACCACTCTTCTGTAGTTTATCAGAATAGTTCAATGCAAGAAAAATGCGTATTCTTGAAGTTGTTTTTAACACCTAAATAGAGCGATGCTCTACTTAGCGATCGCTCGTTTACGCTGCTGCCAGTTGACCGCTTGGTTCAACTTTACGATTTGTTGCAGCCCCCAGCCAAATTTTATCTGCTTCGGGTAGGTTCCCGATTTGCTCTTGCACCCACGTTTCAAAAAGTTCTCGCAGCAATCGTTGACGCATGAATTCATTTAATTGGGCGGGAACTAACTTTTCTAGGCGCACAATGACCATCCATTCACCTAAAGGTCTGGGCGACCAAAGTTGATTCTTTTGACTAACCGATAGCAGTCTCGCCAGATGCGGGTGGAGAGTCCCAATCTCTACCGGGCCGATGGTTCCACCCGTTTGTGCTTCAGGCCCTTGGGAATACTCAGCCGCCAGTTCGCTAAAAGACTGCTCTTGTTCGGAAAGGCGGAAATAAAGTTCTTGGGCGATACCTGGATCTTTCGTCCGAATCAACGAATAAATGGCTTGATCCAATTGACCTTTGCGCTTGAGAAAATAAGATTCTAGTTTGTTACCCCAAGTCGCTTGTTTAAATTTTTCAATTCTTAACTTCCGCGTTGTCAAGGCTTCTAAATGCTCTTGGCTCATCCCGTAGCGCTCTAGCCAAGCTTGCTGTTCGGCTTCAGAAGTCAGTTGATTTTGCTGGTAGAAATTCCCGCAGGCATGAGCAATTTCTTCAGGCGTACAGTTAACAGAAGCGATCGCGCTGTCAATAATGCTCTCACGCAGCAATTGAGGAAACATTTGGTAGCTAGCCAGTAGGGGAATGATTTCCTCAGCTGTGAGGGTGCGATTACCGATTTGTAAAGCTGTAGTCATACCTGAGTCCCTTTGAATTTCTGGTTTGCGACTGATATTTTGAGCGCGATTGCACGGACAAAATCTGCAAATCTCTAAGGATGTATCAGCCGAAAAATCAGGAATTATGCAATATGTTACAAAACTTTACTTGTACCCCTCTCTAGGAGCCAGCGCAGGAAGTGGCGTGAGGCACCCCTGTGGGCGATCGCGCGGTCAGAATGACCTCGCCAAAGTTATTCCTCACCCATCCTTGGGCTTCCATCAACTGCCTGGAACTCTCCCCGGTAGCCGGACGGCTGGGAACAACCGCAGGATTCGGAAGATTTCCGACTTGCTGAGTTATCAGGCGCAAATCGCTCCAAACGAGGTTGCTGCTGAGGGTTTCGCCGGGATTGGGTGGAATTCCACCGCGTCCGGTAACGACCAATTCACTTTTTTGTTGCCCAACTGTGGCTCCACAACTTGATGCAATCAGTCCAGAGGCATCCACTAAGTCAGTCGGTAAAGCGACTACACCGCGACTGGGGTCAACATCCGGCGTATTGATTTCCACCACACCGTTCACTCCAAACTCAGAACTGGCGGTGATGTCACTTAGGAGAGTTTCGTCTTCCCGAAACTGAATTCCAAAGATGCCTTGAGTCGTAATTTGGATATTCCCCCCATTGCCAGTAAAAGCATTGGCAGTAATGTCGCTATTTTCCCCAGGGACGGCGACGATGAATGAGCTGTTAATCGTGATGTTGCCACCATTGCCACCCGCCCCTGCAATGCCTGCGGTACTTGAGATTTTACTGTTGTGGCGCAGCAGCAACAAATCCTGCACTAGCACCATATTTCCCCCATTACCGGATGCAGTTGCTGCCGTAATCGTTGCCTGGTTATCTAAACTCAGGCTTTGAGCAGTCAGCTCAAGATTGCCAGCACCTTTGGCATCGTTCGCTGGATTAAAACTGCTTGCGGCTACAGCTGCCCCATCCCGGATCGTCAACTT
The DNA here is from genome assembly GCF_039961925.1 of Trichocoleus sp. DQ-U1. Classification (NCBI taxonomy): domain Bacteria; kingdom Bacillati; phylum Cyanobacteriota; class Cyanophyceae; order Leptolyngbyales; family Trichocoleusaceae; genus Trichocoleus; species Trichocoleus sp. DQ-U1. Next base: position 30,071 of record NZ_JAMPKB010000060.1, read on the forward strand.
GCCAGTATTAACCCTCAGACTTCCCCCGCGACCTGTGGCGTCAAAAACACCTGGAAAGCTGGGAATTCCCCCAGAAACAGCAAGCAAGCTACTGGGAAACTGACTGCCTTTAGCAGTACCCGCTAATTCCACAAACTCGGAAGCTTGAACGGTTAAATTTCCCGCATCCCCTGCACCTAAAGTAGAAGTCTGGATGACGGCTCCATCGCGGACGAGCAATCGTTCAGTCTCAACGCTTAAGGCTCCTCCATCTGCCTGGGAACCGATACCGCTGCCGGAAAATAAGCCGCTCGGAAAAGGCAAACCGAGCTGATTTGTCAGCAATTGACCGTCTGCGGAAACCGCAACCCCCGCCAGTTCAACGTCTGAAGCTCGAACTGTCAAAGTGCCTGCCTTGGCTTGGCTAAACTTGCTAAGCGTCGTCACTGCAACTTGTGCCCCATTTTGAACGCTCAAGCGATCGCTCTCTATGGTTAAATTTCCTCCAGTTCCGGTGGCGTTTTGTTCTACTTGGGCACGCAAACTGCTTTGCCTGAGCGTATTGTTTTCGTCGAAACCATAACCCATCGCTTGCACTTGGGTCGCTTTTACAGTCAAATCTCCGGCTTTCCCTTGCCCAAAAGTAGAAGTTGTTACTTCGGCTCCATCTCGGACAATCAATTGTCCAGTTTCAACGGTTAGATTTCCCCCATCTCCTGTCGCTCCCCCTTGGACTGTAGCCCGCAATCCACTCCCAATTTCGCGATCGCTCGATCTGCCACTGACTTCTACCGAATCGGTCGCCCGCACCGTTAAATTCCCGCCCTGTCCTTGACCGAAAGTAGAAGTGGAGACTTGCGCCCCGTCCCGGACAATGAATTTTCCGGTTTCAACGGTCAGATTTCCCCCAGATCCGGTGGCTGTTTTTGAATTAACCCTGGCAAATAAACCACTGCGATCGCCACTAGGCGAACTGCCACTAATTTCCACCCACTCCGAGCCAGTGACCGCTAAAGTCCCTCCAGGTGCTGAACCCAAGGTATTCGCCAGCATCTGAGAACCCTCTGTAAGCGCGATCCGCCTACCTTGGACGCGAATATCGCCTCCCCCATTCCCGCTGGTCGTTACCGTCGTTTGCTGGGACTGGATGTCTTGGAAGTTCTGGATATTCGGATACCCCAGAGCATAGCCTTGGGCAGTTGGGGTGAGATTAACTTGTACGGGGGAAGTGGGTGTGGATGCTCCAGCGACGCTGCCTAATTCAATCCGTCCCCCCGCCGCCTGTAATCTTCCTCCCACGAGCGTCAAGTTACCACCCACTAGCCCCAAGGTTTTCCCAGACGGCACTTGCAGCTTAGCCCCCTGTACTTGAATGCTGGCTGCTGGTTTTCCAAATTGCAAACCAATCGGGACGCTGGCTGTCAGCAGCGGTGTTGTTTGGGGATTCGTGGCGCTGAACGAAGTTCCATCCGCCAAGCTGAGGCTAGTCGCCGTACTCGCCAAAAAAGATCCGCCAATCTTCAGCGCCGCATTTGAGCCGAAAGTAATCCCATTGGGGTTAATTAGAAATAGGTTGGCTGTCCCGTTGGCTCGAATCAAGCCGTCAATCTTAGACTCCGAGAAACCCGTGACGCGGCTGATAATGTTTTGAATATTGGCAGCATTGTTAAAGTAAGCACTGCCGTTAGTCGGAATCGAAAATTCCTCAAAACTGTGGAACAAGTTGGAGTTAGCTTGCGTACCTCCGGAAATTATTCTGGTGTTCCCACTTTGAGTAACGATGGAGGGTTGGGGTAGGGTTGAATCCTCGACAATTTGCGCCTGCATGGGGCTGGTTGTCACCAGACAGAACCCGGAAAGACTGCCAAAAAGCCAATATGACAGAGAACGCAGTTTCATACACAAACCCGTAACTGGGTCGGATTCAACCATTTACCTGAGTAAAAACGTATCCAGACGTCTGTCAGGATGAAAAAGGCGATCGCTTCCCAGAATAGCGTGCCATTTTGCACGCACGATATTTAAACAATAATCATGTCTGAGGCAAGGACAAAACCCGAATCGATTTGCACAGACGCCAACTGTGTCTGCTCAAAGAACAAAGCACCTGTGCTGCTGTCGTAGCTGAACTTATCGGATTGACCTTTCCCAATGCCGAAACCACTAGCAGAAATCTGAATCTTATCCCCCTCTAGGGAATTGAAGTCCAGGATGTTATCAATTCCCTCCCCCGGAGAATTAAAGACAAATTTATCCGCCCCCTCACCACCCGTCAGCCTGTCATTGCCAAAACCGCCGCCGAGAGTGTCCTTGCCAACCTGACCCTTGAGGACATCATTCCCGTCGCCGCCAGATAGCCAATCGTTACCAGACCAGCCCATCAGAAGGTCATCGCCAGCATCCCCATAAAGGCTGTCATTCCCATTTAAACCATCTAAAATATCATTTCCCGCTTCGCCGTACAGCTTGTCTTTACCGTAGCCCCCATTCAGATAGTCGTTGCCAAAACCACCCAGTAGCGTGTCCTTCCCGGCTTCACCGTAAAGGCTATCGTTGCCGTTCCAGCCATTGACGTAGTCTTTCCCGGCTTTCGCATAAACAACGTCATCCCCCTGATCGCCATATAGAGAGTTGTTGGCGGCATTACCGAAGATGGGAGTAACAATACTGTTAGCATCTTCGATGGTAATCACGGCAGTTTTAATATTCGAGTTGAGGCTTAACTGAATTGGAACAACGCCGTTGTTCGGATTGTTGGCATCGTTTTCCTTGAATGTATAGGTCTCCTGCGTAAACCCAAAAGGAGCTGAGTCCTTAATGGTCCATACTAGAGTGTCATTTCCATCAACGACATTATCGTTAAAAATTTGCAGGGGGATAGACGCTTGCCCGTCCACAAACTTGACATCAGCCTTAGCAAACCAGGGTTCGTCAAAGTTCTGTTCCCACTCGTTGAAGTTACCTTGTCCTCCTGGAAGATCGTAGTCACCGCTGCCTTCGGTAGCTAGAAATATAGGAATCCCTGTCCCTTCTTGCTCGTCAACGATCGCATCTTCAAATTCCATAACTTCATCCCTCCAGAACAGGTAGATATGAAAGTAAGTTTTGATTCAGAGCAGCTGTTTGCCGAGAGCAAAAAATTTTGAAGATTGCTGTGAAGAAAAGAAACGCGATCGCATCAACAACTCAGTGAACTGATTTTTATCGCAGCAGCTTGAGGAAACCTCAATAAAACGGGTTTATTCGTGCCATCATTTCAGCCTTCCCTTAACATGGATAAATTAGAGGGACAGCTACTCTCTCGTAAAACTAAAATTTAGACATCAAGCCAAAGCTACCCTGTCTCCAAAAAAACAAAACATTGAGCAAAGTGCAATCAATCACGGGAAATCACCGATTCCTTTCTATAGCAACCCGATTTGATTGGTCAGATATTTTTTAACGAACCGTCAAGGACGCGCCAGTCCTTAGGCGATGCAAAGCATTAGAAATCGAAAGCATAACAGCTCAAAATCCTTTAAAATTACTCTACCCTAATTACTAACAATATAAAGCATTTATTTTAGCTATTGATACCTTCTTAGCTTATTTTTACAACTGAATTTTGCCTGCGATTGACCAACCGCTCTACCTTTAGATTGGTAGTATAATTTCTATAAATCAATGGCACTCGTTAACCCAAAATTTACTCTCAAAATGTAGAATTCCCTAATATTCTTAACTTCTATTGTCTTTAGGTTCCTTAGAATTTAGGTGCTAAGCCCAGTGGCATCTGGAACGCAGAGTCACAATCAAGCCAATAGAGGCAAAGTTTATTAGTGAGAGTTGGCGCAAATAAATGGTTCATTGCCATTATTTTCTTTTGCTCAAGAATAAATTCGTTGTAATCAGCTAGGTTATCGAGTCCCAAGAGGTTCAGGATGATCTCAGTAACTAGCCAAACTGTTGTTTTAACGAATACTCTTTTCCACTGCGCCTTCATTGTGTTTATACCTTCCGGGAAGATCGAGGTTTGTACCCTGGTTGCGGTCTCAATGAGATTGGGTTCTAAAGGAACCGCTATAGACTTGTCAGATACAGGTGCAGTAGTTTTGCAAAGCTTTACAAACGTTTACAATGATTCTGCTAATCGGCAGGTACAGCAATATATTTGGGCACTTTACCTGTGCAATCCCGCCCTCTTTAGGGTCATTTGATGTCCCTTTCATATTGTTCAGCTAGGGGTAGTCATTGCCTCAGCAGAAAAAAAAGCCCCCTAGAGATTCATGTCTCTGAGGGGAGCTGAAGATTATCGAGTCAAGTTATCCCGATGTGTCAACCTAAACGCTGACAAAGTCAGCAGAAGCGTAAACATTGGTCGTATCCTGAACCACCGCAATCAAGTCATTGCCCTTATAAGATCGGAAGAGCACACGTCTGAACTCCA
>NZ_JAMPKB010000061.1:0-34149 GCF_039961925.1 Trichocoleus sp. DQ-U1
TTGATGATGTCTACTTTCTTTATAAATTCTTTTGAGAATCCTTTGAGTTTCTCGGCTTAAATCTCTAATAAATCTCATAAGTCTCTTGTTTTCTTGACTTTTGTTTTAGCTTATTCTACTTTTTATTATGTGTAATTTATTTTACATAAGCACTTAAGAGAAGCATCTAACATTTTTTGAATGAGATGAATTGCTCTTGCAATCTTAGATTCAATATTTTGTAAAACTAATAGACTGCTTCTGAGCTTTCCTTGGCCTTCTTTGCGCCTAAAGCGGAGATTGTGTACGTCAGCATCGCTTACGCAGTTTTTTTATTTCACAAGTCGAATAAGGTTGCTACAGCAGTTCTAAATGATTCCCGAAGGCAAGATACCCAACTTCTTAAAAGTTGGGTATCTCAAGCCCTGAATTATCACAACTTGAGTAGGATTGCTGTATCTTGTGAACTTAATTGAGGTTGTAGTCGATCTTTGCAGATTAAAACTTACGCAATTTACTAGCCTTGGTGCCCCTGATATTTTAAGATTTGTAAATTTATTTAAGCCGGCTCGCCTATAAATTTTTTCTATCTTTGGTAGTAGTAGAAAATCTCGCTACATCTATTAAGTATAAGTACCTAAGATTCAATTGTTGAGCTGCTCCTTGAAATATCTTGACACGGTCTCTAGAAGAGCGCTTACATAGCGCTTACGCTCTAGTAGCAGAGTACCCTAACTGGGCAGTTCAACAGCGCATCCGTGGAAGTACAGAGTTTGCAAAAACACTTTCTGGAGATTCCGTAATCTAACCCAAGCAAATTTGTAGTAATCTTTGGCAAGGTAATATTAACCAAGCAGATGTCACCATAGATAGATGCACGGTGCCCCTGTTTTGTACTACTGCTATCTGGAATTTTCAAACTATGGCTCCCCAAAACGGCAAGATTCGGTTCCCTCTGTGGCAGTTTCTCAATCAGCCCCTGTTTAGTTCCAAAACTAAATTAGTGCTCAATCCCCGCCGCTTCTCGTATTGTTACAGAATTCACCTTTTGGAACGCTGCTGGGTTAAAGATTACCAGCCAGGAAACCGCCGTCAGCACTAAACCGCCAAATTGCATTCAGTTGTCAGGAGCCAAGTTGAGACTGACCACCACAAGGTCTCTACAGAATCCAGGAGCCAGAATCTATCCTCAGTCTGACCCCTGGATTCTAAATAAGGCGAAAATTGTTATTTTAATTTATTAAGTTTAAACGCACTTCAGGTTCTAAGTGACGCCGCTGAACAGAGAAAATTGACTTTTGCTCGATCCGGAATCTAGTTCCCGCTTGCCGAATACTTTACTCAGATAGCTCAAACAGCCTGCAAATTCACCGTCAGTTATGGGTGAAAAGCCCCTGTAACCGTCGTGGGGAGCCGTTTTAGGCTCTCAGGAATGCACGCTCGCGAGCGATCGCATAAGTTTGGTTTTCCTCAAGCACGCTCGACAAGAAAAGTCATGGCATTACAATCGGCATATGGTAGCGGTATTACCGAAAGCCCAACCATTGAAATTTCTCAGGAAGTATTACGGTCTATCCTTAGCCGGATAGAATCTGAACTCCATAGCAGCGAAGTCTACAATCGTGCCTTGGCTGGGTTACAGACAATCTTGGGAGAAGCTGCTGGGAGTGCCCAGATTATGGTTAAGGCAGTAGGGAGAGAAGCCATCCGGCTAGCGTTCCAGCAGTTTGCGAAAACTTATAAGGTTGTCCCAGTCACATCTCCAGAAATTGGTAACAATCAACAAGAGCCGCAAGCCAGCACTCAGCCTCAAGAGTCATCAGTCCATAGCGAACAGTCATCCGTTAATCACCCAGAATCAACGACGAATGACTTAACTTTAACGAATGACCAAGGACGCAGTATGAATGCCTTACCTGCCGATTTAGTAGACATTACGCCACTGCCTCTTCCAACCAGTCCAGATCCGGTTTTTCCCAAACCACTCAAAAAGCTCTCCAAGGCGGAACTGGCAGCGCAAATCGCAGATGAGCAACGGCAAGAGTGCCTGCGTCAAATTGGTCAGCAATTAGGGCAAGCACGTCATGCACAGTCAATGACTCTGCGGCAACTTCACAATCAAACACTCGTGCCGCTTCATCACATTCAGGCTTTGGAAGTCGGTTGCTTCGAGCATTTGCCTGAGGATATCTATGTCCGAGGTTTTATTCGCCGGATGGGGGTCGCCTTGGGGTTAGATGGTGCTGCAATGGCTGCTTCCTTACCCGCGCCCGATCCTGCAAAATCTGTACTGCCTTCTTGGTACCGACCGAAATCAGTGCCTGGGTTTGGATTTCAGCTCAATACAGTTCATTTATACGTGGGTTATGCTGCGCTAGTGGCAGGGGCAGTGGGAGGACTCGCTTTGATGTCGAACCATTCACAATCATCGGCGTCTGCTGATTCTCCACCGGATGTTCCTAACAACTCATCTGCTTCTGAGTCGCATCGTCCTGTGAAACCTGCTGCGAAACCCGGTTTAAAGGCGGGTCAGAAAGGAGTGGCGGTTGGGCCTGATATTGCTCCGCCTGAAGCAATTAGTCGTAATTAGTCATTTGTTATTAGTTATTGGCAGAAAAAAACAACTGACTGCTGACTAACTAATGACAAGATTATCTCGATGGACGACGGTTTCTGCACCGGCGTAGCCTAAAATTGCAGGAATTTCTTCGGAACGGCGTCCGCTAATTTGCTGTAGCTCGTCGCTGCTGTAGTTCACCAGCCCTCTAGCTATTTCCCGTCCTTGAGGGTCGCATAACTGCACAGCGTCTGACGCCTGGAAGTCTCCCTCGACGAGGGTAATCCCAGCAGCTAAGAGGGATTTTCCTGCCTGACTAATTGCCGCGATCGCTCCCTTATCCAGATATAGCTTCCCCGCAGGAATCAACCCGTGGGCAATCCAACGCTTACGGGCGTTGCCCATCGTGTCGCGGGGTTCAAACTGAGTGCCGAGGGGTTCTCCTTGCAAGATTTTTTGGATGTTGCGGGGAAATCGCCCTTCGGTGATGACTGTCCGAACTCCGGCGCTGGTAGCAATGCGGGCGGCAGTAATTTTTGTAACCATGCCGCCTGTGCCCCATTGAGAGCCGCGATCGCCTGTTTGTACTTGTAATTCCTCCAGCTCATCAATGTGGTTCACTAGAGCGATCGGCTGAGCATCCGGAACTTGACGCGGATCGGCGGAGTACAGTCGGTCTACATCGGTCATTAAAAATAGCCAATCTGCCTCTATCAAGCTGGCGACTAGGGCTGAAAGCGTATCATTATCCCCAAATTTCAGTTCCTCTACGGCTACGGTGTCATTTTCATTCACCACGGGGATGACGCCCAACCGCAACAGTTCCCGAAAGGTGTTGGAGGCGTTGATATAAGCTGAGCGTTCTTTGAAGCTACTGCGAGTCAGGAGAACCTGGGCAATGGGTTGTTCTAAGGTTGTAAAAAAGTCATCGTATACGCGCATCAGGCGTCCCTGACCGACTGCTGCCACTGCTTGTTTGAGTGCTAGGGTGCGCGGACGTTGCACGAGTCCCAAGCGGGCGCAACCCACTCCGACAGCACCCGAAGAAACTAGCACCACTTTATGACCTTGCCGCCGTAAATCTGTGAGGGTTTCTACTAAGGCAGCGATAGTGGAAAGAGCCAGATGACCTGTTTCAGGCGATGTCAGGCTGGAAGTACCAATTTTGATGACAAGGGTTTGACTCACAAAAGAGAGGGGGCGCAGGGGAGTAGAGGGGAGGGGGAACAGATTGTCCAGACGCGATAAATCGCATCTGATTTATCGCGTCTGGAGGCTGGGAATTGGCAATGAGTGATTAGCTTCAGCCGATTTCCCATTCCAAATTGTAAAACGCCAGCTCCTCCATCTGGGAACTGACGCTTTACACAGGTATTCACGGGGATTAATGTTTAGGGTCTTTATATTGGCTGACCCCATTTGAACCATATGTATAATGCCAGGGATTTTTGACAATCGAGAATCTCATAATTATTTCTTTATATTTTGGTTTTTCAGGATTTGTCTGAATTTTTTAAGTTTTGTTGCTTTGCGGTGAACGAGACGCCCAAGGCTTGGGACACCCAGACTTCAAAGGTACGGACTGGATAAGAGCGCACGGCAAGCGCTGGGTCAAGCATCGGCTCGACGAGAATGGTAAACATACCGAGTCGGTTGCCTGCTAAAACGTCTGTAAATAAGCGATCGCCCACCATTCCTACTTGTTCGACAGGAAGGTTCATCGCGGTGACAGCCTGCCGCAGCTTGCGCCGCGATGGCTTAGCAGCGCTGGTAATGTAAGGCAAATTTAACGAGCGAGCGATGCCACTAATTCGGTTTTCGCTCAAGTTATTACTCACCAGCCATAGCGTCGCCACCTGTCTAATTTCCTTCACCCATTCCACGAGTTCTTCAGACGCCTCGGCTGCTTTTAGGGGTACCAGCGTGTCATCGACATCCAAGACTAAACCTTTGAGATGATATTGCTGGAGAAGATCGGGGGTCAGACTCACAATAGGTCTGCCCAGAATTAAGTCAGGCTGTAACCGTGTTACCCAGGACATAAGCAGTTTTTAATTGTAAGTGTGAGTTGTTAGGAGAACTCCCAGGTAAGAGCTTTTTCAACCCGGCAAAGTTATCAATGGGATTGCTAGTAGTTGCAAGTCCAACTTCCCCGATCTTAATTAGACTTATTGGCAGCTTGGCGACTAGACCAATCTAGGTACTGTTGTTAGCGGCTTTGTTGCCGTTGTTGGCGAATCGCGTTTGTAGCGGCTTGGTGTTCTTGTAGCGTCCGACTAAACACATGGGTGCCATCGTAGCGAGCCACAAAAAAGAGGTAGTCTGTTTTTTCAGGATTGAGAGTGGCTTTGAGACTTCCTAAGCCAGGGCTGGCGATGGGAGTTGGGGGCAATCCTGCGTTGAGATAAGTATTGTACGGGGAGGCTGTCCTCACCTGAGCCAAAGTTAAGGGCTGATCCGCTGTTTGCCGAATGCCGAGTCCATACTCAACTGTTGGATCGGATTCCAGTCTCATCCCTTTCTGAAGGCGTTGTGTAAACACACCAGCAATCTGAGGGCGTTCGACCGGAATCACTGCCTCTTTTTCGACAATACTAGCCAATGTCACCCATTGAAGAAGAGGTATCTGGGTTTTGTTTGGCGCTTGTTGATAGATGGGGAGTGCCACCTGTTCAAAGCGATCTAGCATTTGTTTGATGATGGCTTGGGGGGTGATGCGATCGCTATTTAGCTTGTAGGTATCCGGGTACAAAAAACCTTCTAAATAAGGCAAATCCGCAGGTAGCCAAGGATACTGGTCTTTGGGAATCTGAGTGGCGGCAGTGAGAAATTCTTCGCTTTTGAAAAATCCCTGAGATTCAAAGTAAGCCGCCATTTGCTGAAGCGACCATCCTTCAGGGATTGTGAAGGAAAGCTGCACGACATCGCCCGTCCAAATTTTATCAGCGATCGCTGGCAGCGGCTGGGTGGGTGACAACTGGTAAGTCCCAGCTTTGAACCCACCCGGTCGCTTTTGCAAGTCCAACCAAAACGTCCATAGCTTCCAAGCATCAGCGGAGCGAATCAACCCTGCTGCTTCTAGATCGCGCCCTATCTGCTGCGCCGAGGTTCCTTGAGGAATCCGGATTAGCACTGATGTATCTTTTCCAGCATTCGCTGACGGTTGAGTTTCGGCAACGGGGGGCGCACTCGCCCAGCTCCACCACGCCCAACCCTGCCATGCACAGAGTCCGAGCGTTGCTGGGATTAAGGCGAGATAAAACGTCCATTTGGAGATGCGTTGGATTGCTTTCATTTTGATTGCGGGTAACAACCGCTGTCATGGAATTAAGAAGGCAAAATTAAAAATTAAAAAAAGAAAATTCTTCATATTTAATTTTCAATTTCTAATTTTTAATTCTTTACCTATTCCATTTCATCAAATAGCTGATCTTCCAGCAGCGGTTGCACTTTTTTAAATTCCTCAGGGGAAAGTAGCACTGGTTCACCCGCACTATTAATCCGCGCAAACAATAGCAGCGGATCGAGAGGCGTGTATATTGTGTACTCTTGTTCTTTGTGATAAAAGCTGGCTAGAAACTGAAATTCCTCTGGTTCGAGCTGAGTATCGTCATCTTCAATTTCCAGGGTGAGGATTTCTTCCTCTTCAACCGCAGGCAGTTCACCGGCAACAGTCAGAGCAAATGCGGTTCGCTTTAAGGCGAGATTCCGCTCTGCCAGGACTGCTTGAGCCGTGGGAAAAACTTCGTCAATTTCGGCGTCGTCTTCGACTAAGGTGGCTTCTTCCTCCTCCTTCTCCTCGTCCCACGCCACAATTTCTACAGGTGAATCTACCGGCAGGAGGATGACGTATTCTTCACCATCTACTTCTATTGAATGCTCAATGTAACAACTAAGCGATCGCCCGGATTCATCCGTCAACGAGACGGTTTGGACGGAAGACCCATTCTCTTCAGGGGGTTGGGATGAGAACATTGCAGATATGCTGCTATCAACGTGAGATTGTGGACTAAAAAACTCCAACCCCAAAGTTTGCACACCGTGGGGAAGTAGCTTGCAAAAATCAGGATATCACGGCATAAGAGTTGTAGAGACGCCATACGTCAAGGAGGGACAATTTATCAATTGTCCCTCCTTGAGTTGAAAGATTCTTCCAAGCAATAGATTCGGTTACTGACAGACAAACACCTTCGCTTCGTACTCTGGCAAGTCAACTAGAGAGCCATCCTCTCCAGCTTCGATGCGGGAGTTATTCATCCAATCCTGCCACGTCCCAGAGGATGGGAAGTTAGGAATGCGATACCCTGACAGAGACTTATCTGAGAAATTCGCCACAACAACCACACGGGAACCGGGTTCGTTCCAACGGTAGTACGCCAACACTTTCGCCTCTGGATTTTCGTGAAAAAACTCAATGTTATCGCTAGAAAGAGCTGGATTTTCTTTCCGGAGAGCGGTTAACTTTTTGTAATACTCAAACAAATCTTGATTTAAGTCTTGTGACAACAAAGGCCAAGCAATTTTCTTTGGCTGAGTCACGTTTTCACTTTTGCGCTGGTATTCTCCAAACTCTTCTCCCATCCAGAGCATTGGCACACCTACCGCCGTCATTAACAAAACAGCTCCTAACTTCGCTCTGCCAAATGCGGCTTTGTCAAAAATCCCGCGATCGCCTAATTCTCTCATCAAACGTTGGCGGTCGTGAGTTGCCAAATAATTCACTACATTCGTAGCAGCCGTATAACCCTGCCTTCTGGGATCTAAAACTTCCTTCAGTTTTTCTAATTCAAACATTTCGCCACAAATATGTGGAAGCACAAAGTAGCGAAAACTTTCATGCCAACAACCATCCAGCGGACCTTCTGGATAAACTACGGTTTTGGTATCGGGAATATGTTCGGCAATGTTGTAGAACGGCTTAGGAGCAGTATTTTTCTTGGCTTGCTTCGCAAGCCAATCCAAAAATTCATAATTTGCCAATTGGCGCACGGCATCAAAGCGAATCCCATCAATGTGATATTCCTGAACCCAGAAACGCACCACATCTCCGACGTATTTCCAAGCAGGCTTAACATCCAACTTTTCGTCGTAGTTGTCGTAGTTAAATTCTGGTCCCCAGTAATTACCCGGGTCTTCTGGATAATGCATATGCTCGTAGTACCAGTAATTCCGGTCAATCAGCATTAACGGGCATTCTTCATCTGTGTGGTTATAAATCCCATCCATGAAAACGCGAATGCCTCGACCATGACACTCGTCAATAAACCGCTTCAAATCTTCTGTGGAGCCGTAACTGGATTCTGTAGCGAAGTAGTGGCGGACTGTATAGCCCCAATTGTAATCACCGGGATACTCATTTACTGGCATCAATTCGACGGCATTAATTCCGAGTTCGCTCAAATGATCTAACTTAGCGATCGCGTCTTGGTATTTGCCTCGCTGGTGTGGGTCATCTTCACCACCGGAAAAATCTGCAACGTGCATTTCATAGATGACTAATTCGTGATTGTCTGGCAAAAGCGTATCGTCATGCTGCCAAACGTAAGTATCAACAATTCGCTTCCCATCTTTGATCCGCGCGACACTGTGGCCTCTTGCTTCATCAACGTCTGTAGCGTATGGGTCGATTACATCCACCCATTGATCGGGTTCAAATTTTGGGCTTTTCGATTGAACTCGAAATTTATATTGATAAATGCCATCCTCCAAGTCTACCTGGGTTCGGAAATAGCCATCCTTACCTTTTTCCATTGGAATGTTTTTCCAGTTAGAAAAAGAGCCGATTAACGCCGCTCCTTGGTTGCGAGGAGCAAATAAATTGAATTCGACTGCTGCCATAAAACCTTTTAATGAAGTAGATTCGCTTACTTAGTTGACTAATGGTTCTTTGCAAACATTTTTGAAGCCTGCATTTATAATTTTAAAGTTTAGTAATGAATTATACTGAATTATCTATCTTGAGAAATAGCAGAACATTAATAAAGTTTGTATCTTTAAAAACAAAATTAACTAACTTCCGGATTTTTATATCTGGAGTAGTAGACAAAAACTGTTTTCTAAACTTTAAGAGATAGGTTTAAAAAGACTGCAAATAAGGCTAGCGAGAGATGTCAATTCAGGGATGAATAGGGAAGATCGGGTCATAAATAACAGCTCAAAGGAGCTGAAGATGGGTACATTACAATGGCTTCCCCTACTTTCTACTCTTAGTCTCGGTCTTGCATTTATCATGCTTGCTTACTGCTTTGCAGCAGTTACTATCTAGTTTTTCCTAGAAAGAGATTGTCTGATTAATCAATTATTTCTAAGTTGAATTAAGGAGTTTCCAATGTTGAAACAAATGTGTTGGTTGCCAGCGATGGGAGTCAGTGGAGAAAAGTTGTTGCATTTACGAACCGCACCCAATCAACCGTGGCGACCTTATACGGCTTTTCCCGAATATGCTGTACCAGACTATCCAGTTCCGGGCGGTTCTAAGGGTTGGGCAACCTACCAAAAATTAAGATGCGAAGGTTGGGCTTTAGCACCCAGTACGCAGAGTCAGCAACTGAAAAGTGCTTAAAATTATCCACTGATTTTTAGGCAATGTATCTAATAGAGTTGTTGCTTCATTAGCCTTATGGGTTTTGGCTCTCACGTCTAGTAAGGGTTGAAACTTCGCTTCTTAAAAAGCAAGGCTCTAATCAATACTTATTTTAGGAAATAATTGTTTTCCTAAACCTATCCATTTAATACCGTTCGAGTTGTGAGGCAGTATATTAACGAATAATTCAATTCCCCAATCCACGCTGCGCCATAGCAGACCATTAGCGCAGCGGCTAACGGGGAGTAAAACGAGACTGGCAGGTTCACTGTATAGACACAGTAGTTTTTTGCTTTTTTAAGGGCGGCAAAGAGAAGCTACTGTTCAAGGCTTTGGAAAGTTTCGATTACTGCCAAACTAATACTTTGGCTTCGTAACTTCCTAAGTCGAGCTGGATGCCATCCTCCCCTGCTTCGACATCATAATCGCCAGTCCATTCGTGCCAGGTTCCTGCTTCGGGGAAGTTAGGAACGTGATAGCCTCCTAGGAAATTGTCAGAGAAGTTTGCAACAACGACAACACGAGAACCCTCGCCATTCCAGCGGCTGTAGGCTAATACCTTTGCTTCTGGATCTTCATGGATAAAGTCAATATTTTCGGTGTAGAGGGCATGATTATTTTTACGGAGATGAATCAAGCCTTTGATAAATTCAAACATTCCGCGATTGAGGTCATGACCTAAGAGCGTCCAATCAATTTTTGCTTGTTCAGTTGTTTTGTATTTATACTCTCCGAACTCTTCACCCATCCACAGCAGAGGTACGCCGACAGCGGTCATATTGATGACAGAACCTAACTTTCTCCGCTTAAATGCTTCTTCATCCAAAATGCCGCGATCGCCTAACTCAGCTAAAACATGATTGTGGTCGTGATTCGTCAGGTAATTCACAACATTCGTAGCACCCATGAAGCCTTGCCGCTTGCAGTCAATGGCATCCTTGAGACGCTCTAAGTCAAAGGTATCGCCGCAGATATGTTCTAGAATGCAGTGATAGAAACTGTCATGCCAGCAGCCATCCATTGGTCCATCTACATTCGTAATGCTGGGGGTTTCAGGAATGTGTTCGGCAATATTGTAAAACGGCTTTGGCCCAGCTGCATTTTTTGCTTCCTGAACAATCCAGTGCATGAAATCGTAGTTGGCAATTTGTCTGGCTGCATCGTAGCGAATGCCATCAATGTGAAATTCCTGAATCCAGAAGCGCACGGTATCGCCAACAAACTTCCATGCAGGCTTAAGATCTAGATTTTCATCATAGTGTTCATAGTTAAACTCTGGCCCCCAGTTATTATCAGGGTCGCGCGGAGAATGATGGTACCAATAATCGTGGTCTATTTGCGTCAGTGGACTTTCTGCTTCTGAGTGGTTAAAAATTCCGTCCATAATGACGCGAATTCCACGACCATGACACTCATCAATTAGGTTTTTTAACCCTTCAGTTGTGCCATAACTGGATTCTGTAGCAAAGAAGTGACGAGGATTATAGCCCCAGCTATGGTCCCCTGGATACTCCTTCACTGGCATTAACTCAATGGCATTAACTCCTAACTCGCATAGGTAATCTAATTTTTCTACAACGTGTTCGTATTTGCCTCGGGCGTAGGGATCATCTTCACCACCGGAGAAGTCGCCAACGTGCAATTCGTAAATGACTAATTCGCGATCGCTTGGCAGTGGCTTATCGTCATGTTGCCAAACGTATGTATCCACAATCCGCTCACCATCTTTAATTCTCACAACACCGTTTTGGGTGGGATTATCAATATCGGTGGCGTAGGGGTCAACTACCTCTATCCATTGATCTGGTTCAAAGAACCAAGACTTGGATTGAACACGGAATTTGTATTGATAAACTCCATCTTCCAGTTCAACTGTGGTACGGAAATAACCATCATTACCTTTTTTCATTGGGATGCTTTCCCAGTTAGAAAAATCCCCAATTAAAGCAGCTCCATTGTTATAGGGAGCAAATAAATTAAATTCAATCGGAGTTGCCATAGAAGTGTTTGGAGTTTGATGAAAAAAATGCTTAGAGCAGTATTTTCTCCTTTTCATCCCGCTGAGGTATCGTTCTTGAGAAATAAAGTTGCCTCTGGTGCCCTAATTCCCAGGAGAGAAGTGGTAATGAATGCTAAAGGTAATTTAAGCTGAATTTCAGCGATTAATAGCCATTAATGCCGAATTTAGCGTTATTGTTGCGATCGGTTGTAGAAAAAATTTACCTATTTCAGTTGGCTGAAATAGGGGAGAACCCTACCCCTGCGTCCCTTTGCAAGCGACTACTGTGTATACACATCTAGGCAAGAAGCTAAAGACCAACCGAGACACAGAGAATCAAACTGTCGCAGATCCTGAAAAAGAGTGGCAATTCCGGTAGTCCGTTGGCTCTACTAGCCGAGTCAACCGTCTAGTAGAGCAATCAAGTTGCCTAAGCCAACCTTAGGGGAGGACAAGGGTTCGTTGTTTTGGGATGCGACTATTAAGTGACCATTAAGTGTGGGTGTAAGCTCTGTGAGGCAATGCTGCTGGGCATCACAGAAGATGACTGTTGCTGATTGAGTGACATCTTCAAGCCTTTGAGGAATTGAAGCAGACGCACAGCAGCAGACAACGCTAACACACACAGACGTTGAATAGCTGCTCCAGATTCGAGTTGGGTTGCTTCCTGATTCAACCGGCTTTGTTTGAGAGTGGCAAACAGTATATCTCTAGCGATCGCTATGGATAGAAATTAAGGTTTCACACATCAAAGTTGTACATCATGCAAACCATAAAACGAGCAAAATGCCGGATGCTCTGTTTATGCAGGCTAAAAACCCAAAATTTTCCCTAATTGTTCGCCTTTTAAAGCTGATAGCCAATCGCTCGCAGTTACAATGAAAATCATGAATAAAAATTAAGCTTTTTCTCATTTTTCCTGTTAACCTCCATCAATGAGCGCCACTCCATTGTCAGATGTGCTGTTGGCGGAATCATCCGCACCAACTTCTCCGGCTTCTCGTCTTACTAAAATTCTCAATCGACTCGAACCCTCACCCGAAAGCGTCGTCCTGCTGTTGGCTGTACTAATTGGCACCGGCACCGGGATGGGCGTTGTCACGTTTCACTATTTAATCGCTGTCATCCACAGCTTGATGCTGGAAGGGGTGATGGGGATAATTGGAGGCTGGGGTGCCTGGACTTTAGCTTGTATTCCCATTTTGGGAGGATTAATCGTTGGTTTAATGCGTCTTGCTTGGCCCGATTTTGGGCCGAGTATTTCTTCACTGATTGCCGCGGCCCAAGGCGTCCGAGAGTTGCTACCCCTGCGACCCGTCACCAAGATGGTAGCGGCTGCTGTTTCCCTCGGTAGTGGAGCCTCTTTAGGCCCAGAAGGGCCGAGCGTGGAAATTGGCGGCAATTTTGGAATGCTGCTCGGTCAAGTGCTGCAAGTCTCCAGAGAAAGGCAGCAGTTACTCCTGGGAGCTGGAGCAGCGGCGGGTCTGGCGGCTGGTTTTAATGCCCCGATTGCCGGGGTTTTCTTTGCCTTAGAGGTGGTCTTGGGAACCACCTTTGCAACTTCAGCGGTTAGCGTCGTATTGCTGGCAGCAGTTGTGGCGTCTTTAATTGCTCAGATTGGTTTGGGTGCCCAACCAGCTTTTACGCTGCCCGTCTATGAAGTCCGTAGTCCTCTAGAATTACCGCTTTATCTGGGATTGGGGGTATTAGCAAGTTTGGTGTCGCTGACCTATACCCAGTCAATTCAACTGGCTCGAAGTTTCTTTCGGGGACAGATTGCCGGTTTTGAGTGGCTGGGAAAGATACCGCGATCGCTTTGTCCAGTAATTGGTGGTGCCTGTTTGGGCTTGGTTGCTTTGCAATGGCCCCAAATTCTGGGAATCGGTTACGAAACGATTGCCGCCATGCTTCAGGATGTGGATTTTCCGTTAGGGTTACTCCTCGTCCTACTAGCGGTTAAGCTGATCGTGACGGCGATTAGTCTGGGTAGCGGTTTGGTGGGGGGTATCTTTGCCCCTGCCATGTTCCTCGGTGCTTCTTTGGGGGCAGCGTATGGAAAAATCCTGGCAGCGATGCTTCCAGGCGCACCAATTCAGATTGCCGCACCTCCAGCTTACGCAATGGTGGGAATGGCAGCCGTTCTTGCTGGCAGCGCTAGGGCACCCCTGACAGCGATACTGTTAATGTTTGAGCTAACGCGCGACTACCGGATTGTTTTGCCGCTGATGGCAGCAGTCGGTTTGAGCATTTGGCTGGTGGAGCGCTTTAAGTCAGCGCCAACGAAAGGTCAAAATCTTCAACAGCTGGAACTCAATGTGGAGAAAGACCAGCAGTTAGAAATTTTGCAACAAATGTTAGTTGCAGAAGCAATGCAAGTACCAGGTTTGATGCTGAGTGGTTCTTTATCAGTATTAGAGGCAGGTTTAGCTTTAACCAATGGTCGCTGCCGCAGTGCTTTAGTCATTGATGATGCCGAGCAGTTAATTGGCATCGTCACTTTACAGGATATTAATCGAGCAATGTCTACAGCTCGAACGCCAGTTACCGCTCCTACTGAAACAGTAGAAACAAACAACGTTCTTTGCAATGTCTCGAACAATTTAACCAGTCATCTGGCTTATCAGCCAGTTGCTGACATCTGTACTACTGAAATTCTGTATGCAAACCCTGATGAATCGGTAGCAGAAGCGATAGACCGGATGGCAGCACGCGGTCTCCACCAGTTACCCGTCGTTGACCGCGATCGCCCCCAACAAGTGTTAGGTGTGCTGGAACAAGAGGGAATCGCTTTAGCTTATAGTGTCGCTGCCACTCGCAAGACACTGCGCCGCTATCTTCCCCCCAATCCAGTGTCGAAAGAGTTAAATTTACCGCCCCTCAAGCAAACAGTTTGAAAATTTAGAGAATCGCTAATGAGTCATTGGTTACAAATCAATGACTCATTACGAATAACTGCTAACTAAAACTAAAGTTTTAGGATGCCTCTTCCAATTCTTCGTCTTCAGCGCCTTCTTCTCTATCCAGTTGCCGCAGATGAATGTGCTTCCGTCCCAGAGAGATTTCAAACTCATCCCCTGCCCTTAGACCCATTTGTTTGGTGTAGGCAGAACCAATCAGTAAGTTGCCGTTCGATTGCACGCTAATTTTGTAGCTGGCACTTCGACCGCCACGTCCGTTACCATTTTGTTTGCCGTCTAACTCAATTCCTTCAGCATCAATGAGAGCATTCAGGAACTTCATCATATTCACCCGCTCTACACCGCTTTTGGTAACAGTGTAGTAACCGCAGGCTCTAGCCTTTTCTTCTTTGCTGAGGTTTTCTAGCTCTTTAACTTTCTTGACTAGCGCTTCCCCTGTTAAGGGATCGATCTTTTTCTTTTTATTCATCAACTTGGAGCGAAAAGTAAGGAATAGCGAGTGTGTACAGTGTTTTCGACTGACTGTTTCTAAGCTAATTTTAGCTTAGCTTTATATCAGCTCATAAAACTATATCATACGGATTGGGGAACGCTAGTTCAATAAGATGGATAATTTATTCACTACTAACCTTTTTAATCCAAGTTCTTGCTTAAGCATAAATATCTGTGCCTTGCGAACAACCGATGCATCTCGATGATCGGAGTTCCTCACAGCATCAACCTGAGAAAAAATGAAGGGGGTACGCTGTAGGGTAGTCGTTAGTCTATCATTAGCGATCGCTTCTGAGCTGTTTTTTTTTCCATTGACTACCGCCTCATGACCACTGACTAATTATCCATTACCCTAAGGAATATTTTCCAGTATGAAGCTGACAACCCGCGGACACTACAGTGTTAAAGCACTGCTGGATTTGAGTCTACAACCTGGGTATGGACCAACTTCTGTAAAAGCGATCGCAACTCGGCAAGACTTACCTGCACCCTATCTGGAAAAATTGTTGATAGAGTTACGTCGATCTGGGTTAGTCCAATCAGTTCGAGGTGCCCAGGGGGGGTATCAACTATCCCGCGTCCCAGCACAAATTTCTCTAGGACAAATATTAGAAGCAGTCGGTGAAACAATTGAACCGCTGCCTCGCCATACCCCAGATGCAGAGCTTGCTGAGGATTGGGTAACGTTTACACTTTGGCACCGATTGCATCAAAAACTTAAAGAAGCGTTGTACAGTATTACACTGGCAGACCTTTACTATGACGCTCGCAGTTGGCAAGCAGCCCAAGGCGAAGAAACCAGTTTTGTTGTATAGAAACTGTCAGCGGATCTCTAGCAGCTTTGGTGTTGTGAATTTCCAAGATTTATTTGCCGCAGTCCTGCTTTCTCATTCCTCAGTCCTATCATTAGCGATCGCTTCCCTTTTTGATTACATCATCGGCGATCCGTGGGGTTGGCCTCACCCAGTCCGAGTCATGGGCTGGCTAATTTCTCGCTACAGCCAGATGGCTTTCCAATTATTTAGTCATCCTCTCACGCTCCGATGGGCTGGAGTAATTTTAGGAATTGGGCTGATAACTGGCAGCTACGGGATGGGGTGGTTAATCGTTCACGCAGCGAACTGGGTGCATCCTTTTTTAGGAATTGCGATAGAAAGTATTTTACTCGCCAGTTGTTTCGCCGGTCGAAGTTTGAGAGCTGCTGCTGAAGATGTCTTGCAACCTCTAAATGAGAACGATCTTGTCGCGGCGCGTTCTAAGTTAAGCCAATATGTAGGGCGTGATACCGAAAATCTTCATAAAACAGAAATTCTTCGGGCTGTTTTGGAAACCGTCACAGAAAATGCTACCGATGGAGTAATGGCACCCCTTTTTTATGCGATTATCGGGGCATTTTTACCTTTACTAGGAACGGTTCCTCTCGCCCTTGCCTATAAAGCCGCCAGTACCCTAGATTCAATGGTCGGCTATCGAGAAGCACCCTACACCGATTTGGGTTGGTTTAGTGCCAAATTAGAAGATATCCTGACTTGGTTGCCCTGCCGATTCACGGTGATTACCTTGGCTTTACTATCTAGAAAACCTGGGTATGTTTGGAGTATTTGTCAACGCGATGCGACGAAAGATCCTAGTCCCAACTCTGGCTGGAGTGAGTGCGCCTATGCGGCAATTTTAGGCGTTCAGGTGGGGGGCACAAATTGGTATCGTGGCGTTGCTAAACACAAAGCCTTACTGGGAGATGACCTCCAGCCTATCAATTCAGAATGCATTCAACAAGCC
Source organism: Trichocoleus sp. DQ-U1 (assembly GCF_039961925.1). Lineage (NCBI taxonomy): Bacteria > Bacillati > Cyanobacteriota > Cyanophyceae > Leptolyngbyales > Trichocoleusaceae > Trichocoleus > Trichocoleus sp. DQ-U1. The sequence continues at coordinate 16,308 of NZ_JAMPKB010000061.1, forward strand.
TTGCAGTTAACACGATATAACTTTTTGATTTGGTTGGGGATAGCGATCGCTATCTTGCTGCTGTTGGGGTTTAGAAATGGGCGCTCGCTTGGAATCAACTTGATGACTTTTTAATCGCCCTATCAGGTGAACTCAACGGGCGATGGCTACTGAATAGGTGTAAGCATATCTTTGAATATAGAGCAACCAGTTGAAAGGTAATCAATCACTGATTCATCTGGGAAAGCGATCGCACTTTTTAGTGATTGGTCAAGTGAAATGCCAGTGAGGAGATGCGACCCAAAAACTTAACCCCCGCTAAACCACGGAAGCGATCGCCTAAGTCTGACCTACGAAGTCATCATCTGCGACTAAAACGATGGAAACTCTTGCATATCTTCATTTATCTGCCAATTACGAAGACCCTAACTCGGAGCCTCACCAATTTAAATTGTTCCAAAATCGGAACCCGCTTCCAAGTTCAGCATGGATTCGATTACTATCCGTTGCCCTTGCCTTATCCGTTATCGGGACAGCCGGTCATGCATTAGCACTCCAGAGAGGGAATAGCGGTTCTCAAGTCGCCACGCTTCAGAGAAATCTGAAAATCGCAGGCTTCTATAACGGCCCGGTTACTGGATACTACGGTCAATTGACGCAGGCATCCGTCAGCAGTTTTCAGCGAGCGGTTGGACTGAGAGCCGATGGCGTTGCAGGCTCTCGAACTCTAGCAGCTCTAGAAAATCGGGGTGGTAATTATGATGAACCGATTACGGGGGGTGGTTTTGGCAGCAGCACCCTGAAACGCGGCAGCAGCGGTTCCTCCGTAACGAGGCTTCAAAATACTTTGAAAGCCTTAGGCTATTACAACGGGCCAATTACTGGATACTATGGTCGGTTAACTGAGACCTCCGTTACAAGATTTCAGCAAAGCAGAGGGCTATTCGCTGACGGAATAGTTGGGCAAAGAACGAAAGCAGCACTTGCCGCTGACTAATCTTATATAGCTTGATGAGATTGAGCTATCTATACTCAATGACATAACTTCCTGTTCCTGGTAGGAACAGGAAGTTATTTTTGTTGAAATGATAACGATGATGGTTTAGGTGAACTTGTACACTGAGGCTGTAATTTGTCCGCAGTTATCATCGGATTTTCCTAAACCATGTCTCCCGAAGTTGTAGAAATTCTTTCCGCAGACGAAATCCGTCGAACCCTCAATCGTATCGCTTCCCAGGTGGTAGAGAAGTCACGCGACTTGTCTGAGTTAGTGCTAGTAGGTGTTTATACCAGAGGCGCTGTATTAGCCAATCTCTTGGCTCGTCAGATAGAAGCGCTCGAACAAGTGCAAGTGCCCGTGGGAGCGCTAGATATTACCTTCTATCGAGATGATTTGGATCAAATTGGCATTCGCACACCCGCCAAAACTGACATCCCTTTCGATCTCTCTGGTAAGACGGTAGTGTTGGTGGATGATGTCATTTATCGAGGGCGTACCGCTCGTGCTGCCCTGAATGCGGTGAATGATTATGGTAGACCGGCGGCAATTTGGTTAGCGGTTCTGGTGGATAGGGGACAGCGGGAGTTACCCATTCACCCGGATTTCACTGGCAAGAAGTTGCCAACGTCCAAAGAAGAACAGGTGAAGGTTTACTTACAAGAGATTGATGGACGAGATGCTGTGGAATTATTAAAGGTTTAAGCGGTCTGTCTTCGGTTTCCCTGGTGTGTTGGTGGGAAAATCGAGATTGTTAATAAACCAGTCTGTGCAGATTTGTCAGGCGCTGTCTATGCAGAACGTTGGAGATAGTAGATTGATTAATAACCCGGCTCTTACCAAAGAAACCCAAACGAGAAAGGCAGATCATCTAAAAATTTGTCTCGATGAGGATGTACAATTTCACTCCACAACGAATGGATTGGAAGGCTACCGCTTTAGTCACTGTTGTTTGCCGGAGTTAGATCGACGTGAAGTTGATATCTCAACAACATTTTTGGGAAAACAGCTTGGTGCGCCTTTGCTCATTTCTTCGATGACGGGGGGAACGGAACTGGCGAGGATGATTAATTATCGTCTAGCTGCTGCGGCGCAACGCTATAACCTAGCGATGGGCGTGGGTTCCCAGCGGGTAGCGGTGGAGAATCCCCAGGTTGCTTCAACTTTCGCCGTGCGATCGCTTGCTCCCGATATTCTCCTATTTGCGAACTTGGGCGCGGTGCAACTTAACTATACCTATGGCGTTGATGAATGTCTGCGCTCAATTGACTTGTTAGAGGCAGACGCCTTGATTTTGCATCTCAATGCCTTGCAAGAGTGCATTCAACCCAGAGGTGACACAAACTTCCGAGGCTTGCTTGACAAAATCAAAAATCTGTGCAATAAGTTACCAGTACCCGTGATTGTCAAAGAGGTGGGAAATGGCATCTCCGCTGCGATCGCGCAGAAGTTGATTGATGCGGGTGTGAGCGCCATTGACGTTGCCGGTGCCGGTGGGACATCATGGGCAAAGGTGGAGAGTGAACGGGCTGAAAATGCCCAGCAGCGCCGATTAGGACTAACTTTTGCTGATTGGGGTTTGCCCACAGCAGAATGCATTACCAGTATTCGAGCCATTGCCCCAAATATTCCCTTGATTGCCTCTGGGGGATTACGCAACGGTCTGGAAGTGGCAAAAGCGATCGCGCTAGGAGCCGATCTCGCGGGTCTGGCGTGGCCTTTTCTCCAGGCAGCCGTAGAATCGGAAGACGCCCTTGATGCTTTGGTTGAAGTATTAGTCGCCGAAATCACCACTGTATTATTCTGCACTGGCAATCCCACCTTGTCTGCTCTGAAACAGTCTGGCGCGTTGCAACCATTACGATAACTGTGTTGGAAATGGGAAAGCGATAAGTGAATTCAAAGCTTAAAACTTTTACCCATTCCCAATTACCCATTACCCTAACCCCAGCCTAATGCGTAGTTTCCTTAAACAAACTTTTGCTAGCTTGCTTGGAAGCCTATTCGGACTCATCCTATTTTTCGGTTTGGGAACGAGCGGGCTAATCTTGTTATTGATTGCGGTGGCATCTAAAGATACAGGGCCGGAAGTTGAGGATAAATCGGTACTGGTAATCGATCAGTCTTTGACGATTACGGATAGCGATCCGATATCCAGCACCAGCGAAGCAATCAGCGAAGCTTTATCTGGTGAGGAAAATAATAGCGTGCGGCTGCGAACGGTTTTGAATGCCCTTGAGCAGGCAACTAAAGATAAACGGATTGTAGGCGTATATCTAGACGGCAGTGGTTCCTCTAGTTCTAGCACCGGGTTTGCCACGCTCAAAGAAGTCCGTTCGGCGCTGGAAAAATTCCGTAAGTCTGGCAAAAAGATTATTGCCTACAACATGGATTTGGGGAAACGGGAATATTATTTAAGCTCAGTGGCAGACACCATTGTGATGAACCCGTTGGGAACAATCGAAATGAACGGTTTGCGTTCTGAGTCGATGTTCCTCACAGGAGCCTTACAGAAATACGGGGTTGGGGTTCAGGTGATCCGGGTTGGGAAATTTAAGTCAGCGGTGGAACCTTATGTACTCACGAAACTGAGTCCGGAGAACCGACAACAAACTCAGAATTTGTTGAGCGATCTGTGGGGAGACTTTTTGACAACAGTGAGCCAGGGTCGAAAATTAAACCCGAAACAACTACAAGCGATCGCAGATACTCAAGGAATATTAACCGCACCGGATGCGAAAAAGCGTGGCTTTGTGGATCGGGTAGCGTATCTAGATCAGGTGGTGGCAGACCTGAAAAAGCTAACTGGCAGAACCGAAGAGAATAAAACATTCCGTCAAATTAGCCTTGCTACTTACGCTAGAGCGACTCAAACCGAAGGTAAAGATCGCACTTCTGACAACAAAATTGCCCTACTTTACGCCGAGGGGGAAATCGTAGACGGCGAAGGTGGCTCTCGGCAAGTGGGAGGAGATCGCTTTGCCAGACAGCTGCGACGGCTGCGACTTGATAAAGATGTGAAAGCTGTCGTGCTGCGGGTAAATAGTCCCGGCGGTAGCGCCTCGGCGTCTGAGGTGATTCAGCGAGAGGTACGGCTAACTCGTCAGGTGAAGCCAATCATCGTTTCTATGGGAGATATGGCAGCATCCGGTGGCTACTGGATTTCCACCTATGCTAATCAGATTTACGCCGAACCAAATACCATTACCGGCTCGATCGGTGTCTTTGGGATGTTGCTCAATTTCCAAAAGCTTGCGAATAATAATGGCATTACCTGGGATGTCGTCAAAACTTCCAAATTTGCGGACAGCAACACGGTTTCTCGTCCAAAAACGCCTCAAGAATTGGCAATTCATCAACGATTTGTTAACCAAATTTACGGTCAGTTCCTCAACAAAGTGGCGGATTCTCGAAAACTCTCAAAGCAGAAAGTCGCTGAGATTGCCCAAGGACGAGTGTGGTCGGGTCAAGATGCCAAGCAACTGGGATTGGTTGATGAGATTGGCGGTATTGATGATGCGATCAAATCTGCTGCCGTTGCCGCTAAACTGGGTGAGAATTGGGAGTTAGAAGAGTACCCCAAGGTTCGCAGTCTAGAACAACGCATTCTGAAACAGTTTGCGGGTGGGGACAATGCCCAAACCAAGCAGCCATCCGATCTGCTGAGTGCAGAACTCCTCAAGTTACAAGAAGAATTAGTAGCGCTCAAAACAATGAACGATCCTAGAGGTATTTACGCCCGTTTGCCCTATAATTTGCGAATTGATTAGTGCAACGTCCGGAATAGGCAGTTGAAAATGTGGAATATACGGTAACAGTCTGCCGATAGGTAGAGTAGACTGAACGGAATAGCTAACCAAGTACTTAAAAGCCTCTATCTATGGATAGAAAATCTAACCGCTTTGTCCTGCTGATCGTTTCTTGTAGTGCTGCTGGTATCCTTGTGGGAGGCGTCTCCAACTGGATAGATAGTAATCAATGTCTGCAAGCCAAAACGCCTACCAGTGAATGCTTGATGCAAGACCCCACGAGTCAAACGATTCAAGGAATGTGTATGGGTTTGATAGCGGGAGCTGGAGCAGCACTGGGTGCTACTTTGCAGCTAAAGCGGCAAGAAGATTAGAAAGTTTGTTCTTAGTAATGAAAGTATCGCTAATTGATAAGATATGTCGAACAATTAGCCATACTTTCATTCCCCTATTAAAATTCTCCTATTAAAATCGATAACGGCGATCGCTTACCCAGAAGCTAATCGGGACTGCACGACCTTGGGCATCCACCTTCGCTTCCACCACGATCGCTTGTCGTTGTCTGCTCGATTGGGCTTGATTAATCTCCTGATTAATTTCATCCCGCCGCGCTTCTGGCATATAGTAGCTTTCTAAGCCGTAGTCGATGGAATTACCGCTAGATTTGCCCTTTAACGCTATCTGATTTGCTGGTAAAGATTTGGGCATCTTGCTACTCACCCGCACGGGTTTCCATGCTTGGGGAGAATTTGTTTTAGCAGCAGGCGCTTCTAAAATCACGTAGAAGCGAATTCCTGTCGGTAAAGAATTTAAAGGCGGTACGGACGGTGGCAAATCCGTTGCTTTTGCTTCGAGGTGTTGTTTTACTAACCCTTTCCAACCCGGAAGCGATCGCAAATTCTCTTGACGCGAGATGTCATAGCTTAGCGTCTGCGAATAGCCACGCAAGAAATCGTATGGGTCTACGGGAACCGTCTTGAGAACGACCGTTTTCCCAGTGAGGTTAGTGTAAAGTGGCTGGGCAGGTGCGGCAAGAACGATCGCCGTTTGCAACAGGAGAGGCACCCAGAGTCTCCAAGCAGGCATTCGCTTTTGTGGCTCTATGAGAGTCGGAGCGATTGAAGATGATTGAGAAGTGTGCCTCATTAAAAATCCTCTGAGTCAATTTTTAATTTCCAGCGTGCGGACATAGCGCTCGAACCAAAGCCCGATAGCGATCGCTGTGATACCGCATAGAATAAACAGCAGGGATTTGAAGACTAATCCCGTTGCAGACAGCACAAACCAAGTCAGAATTCGCACAATTAATAGCATCATGCCCCCCCAGAAGGCGCTGCGTTCTGCTTGTGCTAGCCCTTGGCGCATCAATCCGGCAGCTAACAAGAACAACAGCACATTGCCAATAAAAGTGGCAAGCAGGGGAATTGGCTGGACGGTGAGATGCCAAACGGGTATCCCAGCCATGAAGCAGATAAAGATACCGATGGCAATTGTGGTCAGAATTTCCTCCCGACGAGTGCGAGGGCTTCTGGTAAGCCACAGCAGACGCAACCATGCAAAGATTGCCAACCCACTCAAAATCACTACATCTACCAGGGGAAACCAAGTAACTCTCGCGGATTGCTCCGCAGAAGACATTTTGGATAAAACACCCCAGAACCAAAGCGAGGACGACAGATAAAGTACAACGCCTAGAAATACCAGCGCCAAACGACGGGCGAGGGGTCGAAAGGAACCTCCCCAGCTTCCCCCTTGCCAAGAGGCGGGAAAGATTTGGTTTGGCTTCGGAACCCGATTTAAGTCACTGTAGACCCACAGCGAGTCATCATAGCCCCATAACAGTGCGGGGGGCAGTGCCAAGGCGATCGCTAATACGATACCCGTAGACTTCAGGGAGAATAGATTAAATAGTCCTAAGCTGAGCGGTCGGAGGTTTGCTTCCAAAGAAGAAATAACTGCGATCGCTGCCAGTCCAAAAATCACGCGAGAACGACACCAGTATGCCAGCGGCACAAACATCAAGCTTGCCAACAGCGGCATATGTTGTCCCATCTGGGATGACCAGGAAAACTCTTCATAATAGTAGGAATTTGACCAGCTTGCCCCTTCCCAGTTCCACCAAAAACTCCAGTAACCCAATCCGATAATGATAATTGCCAGCACGCTTAAGGAAGTCAAACGCAAGCTGTAAGCCATTGCTAGTACACCGACTCCCCACGCTAGCAATAACTCATAGAAGGGACCGCTGATGTGAAACATCTGACCCATCAGCCCCATATTTGCCCCTAAAATGATTGCTCCTAAGAGCAAGAATCCATGACCGAGGCGTTGTTGCGCCCCATTCGGACGCCGCCACAGGTAAAAACCAGCAATATTCACTCCAATAAACAAACTCAGTAGCAGCGTTACTTTGCCATTTCGCGGCAACTCCTGCCAGTTTGCTGCTACAAAACTGATCGTCCCCAAGCCAATGAGGATACTCCCCAACCCTAACAAGATCATGACAAAGCGATCGCGGGCAGCAGTCTCCAGCCTATTAAATTGATAACGCTCTGATAACTGTTCGTATAGTTGAGCATCAATCAGCCCCTCAGTTCGCCAAAGATTTGCTTCCTGACGTAACTGACGGCGAAATTTATCTGAAACCATAACCCTCAATTACAATCCGCTCTGTAGTCTAATTTTTTTGACTATAAACTTAGTTTTAACGCCCTCCCATGATTCAATTCAAGGGGATGTGACAGTTAGATTCACTATCTACAGATGGGAAAACCTTCTACGTTACTGCTTAAACTCAGTCGGCGTCTATTCGATGACTTAGGCGAACAAGCAAAGTTTCTTGAACTCTTAATTCATCCTTAACCTTTTCCTCCTTACTTTCTTTGATGTCAGGAAAAAACGGGGAATTTGTCCTTGGCTATTCTTAGGCCGACGACTTGGCAATACATTTTTGTAGACTGCTGACCTCTTTTACTTTAAGTAATTTAAGGCTAAATAGCATTTAGTTAATAATTAGGGTTTGGAAAAATCTCCAACTCTTTATAGCCTGTCTGCTCATCCATTGTTCTTAAAAAAGTGAATTCTTCGCTAACTCCGATGACAATTTCGGCAGTAGTATAGATAATACAGCCTTCCATGAGATGTCCGCCGATGGTTTTTCCTTCTTTATTTGCAATGGCGATATGCAGGTGAATGCCAGCCGCTTCCAGAGTGCCATTGAGAGAAATAATTTCAAAATTGTCGTTAAAAGCTGTACTATACCTGTGATTTGCAAAGCGAAGAGTCGCTTTTTTCAAGCTACCAACTCCGGTTAAGATAAAGCCCGATTGAAGATTTTGCTTGATTGCAAAATCTTGTAAGCTTTTTTTTAAATCTTGATCTGGCTTCAGACGAATAGCAAATACTTTCATTAATTAAAGACTGGTAAATCTACTGGGATTACGCGGATAATTACTAATTGTATCGGTAATTCCATCATACCCATCATGAATTGCCATTCCTAAAATATGCGTAAAGGCTTCTACTTTATATTGATAGGATGCAAACTGTGCCTGAATTGCCGCCTCAGTGTCAAAATCTGAAAGAACAGGTCGAGACTATACTACAACTGTTGCATCAGGAGCCGTCTCTGCGATCGCAAGATGTTACACCCGTACAGACATCCCTCGGAAAAGCGATTTCTCCTAAGTTTGAGATTGTATTTGCGGGTGCTTTTAGTGCGGGGAAATCGATGCTAATTAACGCTCTGTTAGAGCGGGAATTGCTTTACAGTGCAGAGGGACACGCTACAGGTACGGAATGTAAAATTGAGTACGCCGAACCGGATAAAGAACGAGTGGTGCTGACGTTTCTGAGTGAGGTGGAAATTCGGGAACAGGCAAGTGCGGTATCTCAGATGCTGGGGTTAGGGACAGCTAGCAATATTAATCAATCTGAAGTGATTCAATTGCTAAGCGATGGATGCCAAGCGATTATCGAGATTGAGGGTGGAGAAAGTAAATCAGAAAGAGCAAAACAAGCGAATGCGCTGATGTTGTTGTTGGAGGGATTTGTTGCCAATCGCGATCGCATCAATACAGTTAATAATGCTACATATTCAATGGAGCAATTTAATTTCTCCAATCTCAAGGAAGCGGCTGGTTATGCTCGTCGTGGCAGTAACAGCGCGGTTTTGAAGCGAATTGAGTATTACTGTTATCATCCGCTGTTGCGGGATGGAAATGTGATTATTGATACGCCGGGAATTGATGCGCCAGTGGAGAAAGACGCACAACTGACCTACGCTAAGATTGAACATCCGGATACGTCAGCGGTGGTGTGCGTTCTCAAACCCGCGTCTGCTGGCGACATGACGAAGGAAGAAACGGAACTGCTGGAGAAAATGCGCTCAAATCCGGGGATACGCGATCGCGTATTCTTTGCCTTCAACCGTATCGATGAAACTTGGTATAATAGCCAGTTAAGGCAACGTTTAGACGGTTTGATTATCGCTCAGTTTCGAGATACTACTAGGGTTTATAAAACGAGCGGACTATTAGGATTTTACAGCAGTCAGATTAAACAGACCAGTGGACGCGATCGCTTTGGTTTAGATTCTGTCTTTGCTGATAGTGTTAAAGGCTTGGATGAACGAGAAGAAACACCACAATTTGTTACAGCCTTTAATAACTACTGCGCGAATTCTGGAAAATTACCTCCTAACAAGTTCCGAATTTCCGTTAATAGCTACGAATCCCCAAATGAAAATTACGTGCGGATTTTAGCTGAACAAGGTACACCTATCATTCGACAGTTAATTCAAGATAGTGGAATAGAAGAGTTTCGCGCTGCTATTACAGACTATCTTACCAAAGAGAAGCGTCCTCAACTGTTCAAGAATCTGGCTGACGATCTCGAAGATGCCTGCATTAGTCTGAAGAAATATTACCAATCTGCGCTGCGCGACTTGGATAGTCAACCCCGCGAAATTGAGGCGATGAAGACGCAGGAATTACAACGCCTTAACCAACAGTTACAGCAAATTGGTCAAGAATTTCACCAGCATATTACGGAAGAATTAAATCAGGTTGTAACAAGTCAATCTAGCGCTTTCGAGGCAGATTTTCGCCAACTGCAATCTCGGATGGTTCGGCGTTTAGATGAGTTGCTGGATACTTTCTCGGTTGCAGATGCTTATAGTCGCGCTATCCTCAGCCATCCCCGCAATTCTACAGCACCTTTGATTGCTGTTTTAGTTGAGGCGCTTTATTACTTGGCGAATCAACTAGAAGATATCTTGAAAGAATCTTGCCAGGAAGTAGTTACCAATCTATTTCAGCGTTTAGTTGAACAAGTTCGCAAATCTGATTACTATCGCCAGCTTTATCGTTTGCTTGGTAATGATGGCGGGATTGAGCAAAATTTAAAAGAGATAGAAAACCTGGTTCATCATGCTTTAGTCAATGCGGCAAGTGACGAATGCAATCGTTATGTCCGCGAAAGTCCTCGCTTTTACGATGAAGGTACTTTCTCAATCTATCAATTCCGGCAAACGTTGCTGCAAACTTCCCAAAGCTACGGTTGTGAAAGCATGATAGCAGCAGAACCAGCAATTCGTCAGTTGTTAAAGTTAGATTTTGAGCCAAAAGTTAAAGCAACAATTAGTAGCGGTTTCCCGGCAACCGTTAATCAAACTCTCACAACTAATTTATTGCCAATGGCAGCGCATCAAGCTGATAAAATCTTACAGGAATATACGCAAGCTCGTGCTTATTTAGAGCAAACACTAGAGCAAGAAGCTGAGGAAAAAATTGCTAACAATCGCCGTTTGCAAAGTGCAGTTGAGCAAAAAATAGCAGCTTACAACTCTGCGGTTGCAAGTATCAATAGTTGTTTGCAAGCGATAGGATTGTACGATCGTCAACTGCCTGTAATTGCTGATTCTATACCTCTACGTGAGCCAGAAGAATTCGAGATAGGTTCAGATGACCCTATCTGATACCTGTCAACATAAATTGTTCCAGCTTGATCCTGAGAACGAGTTAGGAGGTTCCAGCCTCTAGCCGTAAGCTGAACGAGAGGCTGGATTTCTCCATAGGCTTTCCCAAGCTAGAGCTTTAGAAAGAGATAACAGTAAAACGACATACTACTAAATGGAGGGAATGACATGGAAGCTAATGAAGTTAAAAAAAAATACAATTCAGGACAAAGAGATTTTAGTTCCCAACATTTAAGCGATGCGGACTTTAGTAAAACTAGTTTAACTGAAATTAGTTTTGCTAATTCTAACTTGTCCTCAGCAAATCTTAGTTGGACAAATATGAGTGGAGCTAATCTTAGCGAAGCAGATTTAAGTTATGCGGATTTAAGTAAGGCTAAACTCAATCATGCAAATTTAAAGGGGGCAAATTTGGGTGGTGCTAACTTGACTGGAGCCGACTTATCTGGAGCTAATCTAAGTGACGCACATCTAGATAATGCAAATTTGAGTAAAGCAATTCTCAACGGTGCAAATCTAACAAAAGCTGAGCTTGATGGAGCAGATATAAGTAAGGCTAATTTGAGCGGCTCGGTTCTTAGCCAAGCAGACGTAAGTAATGCAAACTTAAGTAAAGCAAACCTAAGCAGTGCAGACCTTAACCGAGCCGATTTAAGTAATGCGAACCTTAGTGGAGCAACCCTGATTGGTGCGATTCTAAGCGGTATAGACCTAGCTGGTGCAGACTTGGATGGGACGAAGTTTTAGAGTGATTACTAATTTACCAACAGTTTGTAGAGGTTTTTGCAAACCGCCTTTTTTTATTCTGTCTTGAAGCCAATTTCAAGACAGAATAAAAAAAGGCAGACTGTAAAATTGTTCATAACAACATTCCAAAAATAGAAAGTTACATAGAATATAACTCTTATTTGCAAAAATGTGGCGACGATGATGTTATATCATTCGGCTCTGGACTTTACAAAATTGGGAAAGTAAAGCCTGGATTCGCATCGTCAATAGCAAAAGTAGCAGATGCAATAATTGAATCGCTAGAAGCCTCTGGAATAACAGATGCACATATGTATGAAGTTCCCAATAGAGGTGCCGCATATAAGGTTAACAGGAAGTGGTTTCAAGAAGGGAAAGATTGTGAAATCCTGAGAATTGGTGCGAAGGGCTGGCAAAAAGGAAAAATTAAGCTAAAACTCACTGTAGAGTTTATATCTGATGAGCCAGAATTTCCAGAAAGACTAGCAATCGATGAATCAGAAATACTCCAAACCGAGTCACCACTCGATGAGATCCGCAAGATAAGATGCCAAGAAGATAAGCAATAAAACTTATAAAAAAGTCCCCTAGAGTTTCATTCATCTAGGGGAAAAATACAATTACTAGGACTATTTACCGCTATAGTAAAAGGCGATTTCTTTCTCTTTCAGCGGTGCGAAGTCAGCGTCGATTAGCATCTGGTTGAGTTCTTCTTGGGGAATATGCTTAGCGCCGATGCGAACAATTCTAGAACGCATCGTATTGGATACGCCGCTGCGCTGCCGCCCAGCTTCCAGCCCCATTACTTTTGTGTATAATTCTAGTTTGGGTGTTGGAATCGGGGAACCGTCAAAATCAATTCCCTGAGCGATCGCTACATCAATCGCATCAGCGCCTGTAGTTGTTTGATTGTCTGGATTCATTGCAGCGTGGGATCGTGTTTACAAGAGCATTTTATGACTAAAACGCCCAGAATTCGCATCCCGGCAGAAGTGAGGAAGTATGTGTTTCAGCGCGATCGCTGTCAGTGCCAAAGTTGCGGCAAAACGGCGCTAGAAGCAAACCTCACGATTGACCACATCATACCGCTCTCTCGTGGCGGTTCTAATGACATCAGCAATATACAAACCCTCTGTCTCCCTTGTAACCAGCGCAAAACCAACCATTTAGATCCTCGGTTCCGGCGTTATTTCGATCTTTAATCTAGAAAACACACCAGACTCGTTTTTAAAAATATACTGTCCGCGCAGCGCTGCTAACACTCCATCATTTGACGGGCAGAAAAAAACCGCCTCTAGCATGAGTCAGGGCGGTCTTCCTAAGCAATCGGAGGGTAGATAATAGATTACGCTGATGATTTTGTATCCTACTGTAACAGAATTTACCGAATCTGCCTCAAAATTGTTTATTGATGGCTTTCTAAACCCGATTTCTATAGAAACCGAGTTTTTTTATCGATAAACTCTTATCGTCCTGCGTAGGCATTCATCGGTTCCTTGATAAACCGAATGTAAAGATGCCTAAACGTGGACTTAATCACGCGAGGCATCGCGAAGTCGATAGGCATCATGTTAGTAGGAAGTTGCCAATCCAGCACCTTTAGATCATCCGGATGCAGTTGGGGAAAGTCAATTTCCTCCACATTTGTGCATAGTCCTAACCTCATCGAAGCCGCCATAGTAGGGACGTTGAGAGGATCTACATTGAGAATTTCCACAATCGCCCGATCCAGGGCAAATACATCAGCCGATGCCGCTAAAATTCCTAGGAAGCGAGGTTCGCCACCGCTAGGGCCGTTCCCTTCATGCCCGATAATCCCATCTAAAATCGTTAGGGTAGGATTAATTGCCCTTGCAGTTTCTACTAACATTTCCCCAAATCGGGCACTATCTTTCCCCGCTTCCATGTGCCACCAGGCTTTCATTTTTCCCGGTACGCAACCGAATAAGTTTTTGACCCCCATTGTCATCGTTAGCTGACAGTGGGATTTCAGTTTAGGCAGGTTGATTACTACATCTGCATCCATTGCTTCTTTGCACAACAACAGATGGTTGAACCCTTCGCTAACGGTTTCGTAACGCTTCCCTGTAAATTCCACTAGCGGCAAATTGAGTTCTTCCATAAGGGGAAGATAACCATTTGCCTTTGCCACACCCATCGCGCTGCCAAACGCGGGACTGTCTCCCAGGAAAGGCTTGCCACCCGCTTCCTGTACCAGTTTGGCAACACAGTGAACCAGTTCGGGACGGGTGACACATTCTTTACTCGGATGTCCGCCAGTGAGTAAATTGGGCTTGAGGAGAACGCGATCGCCTGCTTTGACAAAAGCTTTGATTCCTCCCAAGGGTTCCAGCAAACTTTCCACGGATTCTCGCAATAATTGCCGCTCGTAGGAATTCGCACGAATTAAACTAACGGAAGGTTTCATGATTCTGCGTTTGTAATTGAGGATTGAGCGAATACAAGAATTTTGAATCAATTAAAGTGAGAATTGCCAGCCTCCAATTCTTCATGAAGACCTGGCAATTCTTAATCTAAAATCTCAAATTCTCAGCGATTGCTGCCACGAGTCAGGGCAGTTACCCGCTGGGCATTCGAGAAGACATCTTCTCCCTGGAGGTGAGGAATCGGGGGCTTCACCTCAACTTTGGTAATATTGGCGGTGTTAATAAAAACCGTTTCTTCAGGTAAGTGGAGAATCCACCAGGATTTATCTAAAAGCCGACGGACTTCTTGCCGAATTTCCTGCTTTGTTTCTAAGCCTTCCTCTACTGACTCATAGATAGTAAAGGATTCTGTGTGCCCATCAATATAGTGAAAAGTTAACTGGGTCAAACCATCATGACTATGCATAGAACGAGACTCCTGGTTAGAAAGTTTTGAGTTTTGGATAGATGCAAATTTTGGTGTATCTACAACTCTGGACGCTGCACTCCTGACATAGCACTCATTTCCTCCAAGTCTAAGACCTTGGCTAGTTCTTCGGAACTCATCAACTCTCGTTCTAGGACAATTTGCCGCAAGGATTTGCCAGTTTCGAGAGATTCTTTGGCAACAGCAGCCGCGTTGAGATAGCCGATGTGGGGATTGAGGGCAGTGACGAGGGCGAGGCTTCCTTCTGCATAGGCAAGGCAGCGATCGCGATTGGCGGTAATTCCCTCCAAACAACGCTGCGTCAGTGCGCTTAAGGTATTGCCCAAAATTTCAATACTGTGAATCAAGTTATAGGCAATCAGCGGCATCATCACATTTAACTCTAACTGTCCTGCTTGGGCGGCTAAAGCGATCGCCGAATCGTACCCCATTACCTGAAAACACACCATCGAAGTCATTTCTGCCATCACCGGGTTATATTTCCCCGGCATAATCGACGATCCAGGCTGTACTGGTGGTAGCTGAATTTCCTTTAAACCTGTTTTTGGCCCGGAATCCATCAGCCGTAAGTCATGAGATATCTTGACGCAATCCTGGGCTAAGTTCCGCAGGCTACCGGAAACGCTGACAAAAGGTGCCATACTCTGCATTGCCGCCATCAGATGAGGGGCTGGGCGCAAGGGCTGATCGATCAATTCTGATAATAATTGGGCAACGCGATCGCAATATTGGGGATGGGTATTTAACCCAGTTCCCGCCGCACTTCCACCCAAACCCAGCGCCATTAAATCTTCAGACGCCCTCTCGATGCGAATCATGTGTTCTGCGAGAATTTGCCCCCAAGCGCGGAAGTTTTCGCCCAGGCGTACGGGTACAGCATCTTGCAGATGGGTTCTTCCAGATTTTACGACATCTTGAAATTCCTCAGCTTTGTTATCCAAAGTAGCGATCGCATCGGCTAAAGCTGGGTACAGTGTCTTCTCCAGCGCCACCAGCGCCCCAATCCGAATCGCCGTGGGAATTACATCGTTCGTCGATTGACCGTAATTAACATGATCGTTGGGACTGACGCGCTTGTAATTGCCTTTTTCATCGCCCAGCAGTTCCAGCGCCCGATTCGCCAATACTTCGTTGATATTCATGTGGTGCGAAGTCCCCGCACCCGCCTGGTAGACATCCACGACAAACTGATCGCGGAACTTCCCGGAAAGCACTTCATCCGCCGCCTGGACAATCACCTGGCTGATGTCTTGGGGAATGCAGCCAAGTTCCCCATTTGCCATCGCTGCTGCTTTCTTAATCAGTACGCAAGCATCAATATAAGTGGGCAACGGTTTAATTCCACTAATCGGGAAATTCTCAATCGCCCGTAGCGTCTGAATCCCGTAGTAAACGTTATCCAAGATTTGGCGATCGCCCATTGAATCGCGTTCGATGCGGTAGGTTCTACCTATCTGTTCACTCATGTTAGTTGTCTATGGATTCTTTTAGATGAGATCATCCCATGTCTAGCTGGGGGATGCGATGAGTCAGTCTTCAGATTTGGCAGCATTCTTTTCTCAGAAGGATTACGCAATACCGGCGCAATCCTTCTGAGAAAAGATCCGTCTAAATCCCATGTCACCTGAAGGTCGGCACAAATAAATTGTTAGAAGTGTCTACTGACAAGACTGGTGTCACCCAGAATCTGAAATCCCAAATCTAAAATGGGATAACCCCTGCCCAAGGTTTCTAATCCTGCCCTAAGAGAGAGGGAAGTAGAGTCAATTTCTTATAGAAGAGAATATTTATCGGTCCTCCCTTGGCACCCAGTAGGTGAGAGAGAGGTTAAATAAGGATTACCGTACCGACTGCTTAAGGAAATTTTTTATTGCCTCCAGCGGCTGAATCCCTTGCCCAGCGGTCATCTGGAATTTATCGTTCTTGCTTTGAATGTATTTTAGAAAGGGATTTACCGTCTTGATGTTGACTTATGTTATTGTTTTGGGAATCTTAAATACAAGATCCTCCTAAAGTAAGATGCAAAATTCTATGGGTCAAACTATTACTCTCGAAGCAGAATTCTTCTTCCAGCAAGGACTACGCCAGCTTCAGTCGGCAAAATATGAAGCGGCGATCGCTTGTTTAGACAACGCCCTCAAGTGCGAACCCAATTACCCCGATGCCTTATCGCAGCGGGGTTTTGCCCTAGGGAATTTAGGTCGCCATGAAGAAGCGATCGCCAGCTTCGACAACGCCTTGTCAATTCAACCCGATGCTTCTTGGGTTTGGTTCAACCGGGGTATTGCGCTGGGGAAATTATGTCGCTACGAACAGGCGCTTAATAGCTTTGATCGCGCCATAGAATTTAACCCGGATGCTTCCGCTGCGTGGCACAACCGGGGCATTACCTTAATTGACTGGGGTTTCTATGAAAAAGCGGTCGCCAGCTTTGACCGCACCCTGAAGCTGCGTCCAGACGCCTACTGGGCATGGTACAACCGAGGCAATGCTCTTGCCCAACTCAATCATTACGAACAGGCGATTCATAGCTATGACCGGGCGATTGAGTTTAAACCAGATTCCTGCAATGCTTGGTACAACCGAGGCATTACCCTCAATGACTGGGGGCTTTATGAAAAGGCAATTTCTAGCTTCCAAAGAAGTTTGGAAATTAATTCGGAATACTACAAAGCTTGGTTCAACCAAGCCATTGCTCTAGGGAAATTAGCTCGCTACGAAGAAGCGATCGCTGCTTGTGATAAAGCGTTACAACTTCAGACTGACTACCCCACCGCTTGGTATAACAAAGCTTGCTACTATGCTTTGCTGGGCAATGTCGAGCAGACAGTCCACAACTTGCAACAAGCGATTCGTCTGAGTGAGGAAAAATATCGGGAAATGGCGAAATACGACCCAGATTTTGACGCAGTTCGCGATCAGGATTTGTTTGAGGCGCTGGTAGAAGCATCCAGGTTTTGATCCAGTTTTATTGCTCATTCCCCTTCAATGTAGGGTTGGAGATAGACGCCTCCACCCTACCGACATCTGTTCGATCAAGCGGTTCTTTAGCGATCGCTACCAGTTCTTTCACTGTATAAGGTCTTGCCGCTGTCTCCAACCATGTGAACAGCGCTAAGTCACCTAATCGTCTACTTTGGGTTTGATTACAGGTACATTTTCCAACCGCCACAGCTGATTTTTTACGATTACCTGTTCGTCCCAGTAGTTAATTCACCATTTCCTCACAGTCATTCAAATACACGTTATAACCTTCCTTTTGGTGCATCCTAATGTATGAATGCGCCAAGCGGGACGACAGTAGCAGACATCTCTGCGTCGCTGAACGGCAACAAATGAAGGGATCCAAACCGTCTGTATGAACGCAGCCGTTGGTAGGCGGATTGCTAGATTAAGCGGCTTTCACTAGGGCGTGTCATCAATTAGATAAGCTAGAGCAAGAGAGAGAAGAAAAGGCTGAGCAATGACACGACGGTATGCCCTGCGCGATGACCAATGGGAGCGGCTCAAAGACTTGTT